>SKZS01000021.1 GCA_007127255.1 Syntrophomonadaceae bacterium
CCCCAGGGCCCGCCAGGCTTTGTCAGCCAAGTCATCCCTTTTCTTGTCAAGCAGTGCCTGCCGGGCATTCTGCTCCCGGTCGATAACCTGGCGAATAACACTGTAAAGGTTGCTGATAATCTCATCTTCATTCTGGCCCAGGGTTACCTGGTTAGACACCTGGATCAGGTTGCCGATAATGTCCGTCCCTTCACCGTAAACCCCTCGTGCCACCAGACCTATCTGTGAAAGAGCCCCCAAAAAACGGTTTATCTGCCTGGTTGTAATCAGCGCCGGCAGGTGCAGCATCACCGATGCCCTTAAACCTGTGCCAATATTAGTCGGGCAGGCCGTCAGGTAACCGTAATGTTCGTCAAAAGCATATTCTAATTCTGACTCCAGTATATCATCATACTTTTCTGCTTCCCGCCAGGCTTCTTCCAACTGCAACCCGGGCAAGATAGCCTGTATTCGCAGGTGATCTTCTTCATTAATCATTAAGCTGACCGCTTCATCCTTTCTCAGCATCAAGGCTCCATTTTTCGATTCATCTGCCAGGAAATTACTGATCAAATGTTTTTCTACCAGAACTTTTTTTTCGAATTCAGCCAGCTGATCCATAGACCACCATGTAAAATCTGTCATTTCAGGCTTTCCTGTTGCAACTAATCTAACTTTCTCCAATACTGCCCCTGTTTCCATCTCAGAAGCGAGGCAGGGAAAAGAATGGGATGACAAATTTCTGGCTGCCCGAACCCTGGAACTGATCACAATGTCAATTTCCGGGCCTCCATTTTCCATCCAACGGCTAAGGCTAAACTCCAATTGCTTCACTGTTGGTCTCCTTTATCGCCTTGATTATGAACTTCTTGATTGATAATTTCTTCTTCTATGGCCTTGATTTTATCCCGCAAGGTGACCGCTTTTTCAAATTCTTCATTCTGAACCTTCACCTTCATATCTTCTTTTAATTGATCTAATTCACGTAAAATATTTACCCTCTCCCGGAATTTCACCGGAACTTTGCCGGTATGAACACTGCCGCCATGAATTCTCCGCAGCAGAGGTTTTAAATTTTCTTCAAAAGCAGCAACACAGTTGCTGCATCCAAGACGGCCAACCTGGCTGAACTGGGAGAAAGTAAGGCTGCAGGACGGACACTTTTGTTTAGCGGCCTTCATGTCCTCACGACTACCGCACAGGCCTTGATTGAGCATGCTGGCAAAGAGTTTGTGCAGTGAAAATTGCGGCTCAAAAGAAAAATCCAGTTCTTCCTTTTTCCTGGCACAATGCTCACAAAGATTGAGTTCCGACTGTTCGCCATTTACATTTTTGACGATATGAATGTTTGCTTCATTATGCTGACACTCCTGACACAGCATTTGAAACACCCCAGCTCATCTTTTAATAACCGGCCTTAAGCAGTTCCTCAAGAGCCTCGCTAAACAACCTGCGCTGCAGCTCACCTGCCTGCTTCCTGGTTAATCCCAACCGGACATATATTTCTTCCCGGATAATTGCTTCAAGAATAGATGACTCTCTTCTGGAAATAGCCTTTTCTTCAAGCATTCTTGACAGCAGCTGCCTGGCCTTATCTGTCTCAAATTCTTTTTCGCTGGCGCTGCTAATTATATCGTGCCATGTTTTCGCCTGGTCGGGATTTATACGGTAAATGCGGATGCAACCGCCACCGCCTCGCCTGCTTTCAACCAGGTAACCTCTCTCCGGGGAAAAGCGCCTCTCCAGAACGTAATTAATCTGGGATGGAACGCAGGAAAACTTCCCGGCCAATTCACGACGCCTGATTTCAATACATTTATCTTCACTTAATGCCAGCATCCTTTTCAAATATTCCTCAATATAATCAGTAAGATTGGGCATAAGGATCTGGCCTTTCTTAAATATCTGACCTTCTCTGACCTTCATTAATAATATCTCATTTATTGTTGGATTTATCAAGGGTAAATTTTAGCCTGGGAGGCCTCTGTGGGCATGAAGTAGAGTTATTTTGCCCGATTTCTGCTAATAACGTCGTTTTTCTGCATTTTAGTATCATGATTATCTTTGCTATCCATTTAAGCCTCTTTTACAACAGGCCATATTCTGTATCATCTTTCCTGACAACCTCTCCCTGCCAGCTTATTTCTTTGATGCCCTCCAGTGCAGACAAACTGTCGAATAGTTCTTTAAGGCTTATATCAGAAGGGGTTTCAACAAAAAAATCAATATTAATTATCTCTGCCCCACTTTTCCCACTTGTTTCTGGTTCACCTAATTCACTTTTCCTGATATTAACCATTTTTTCGCCGAAAACTAAACCGATTTGGCCAAGTAAGCCGGGCTGGTCAACAGCCGTGATTCGAAGGTGCTTTAAGCGGCGCCGGATAAAAAAGTGGTTTTCAGCACGTCTCAGAAGAAGCAAGCTCACCAGTACAAAAAAGGTAGTCAGAGTGGCGCCCAGGTAAAAACCAACCCCTGCAGCAAGGCCGACACCGGAGACAACCCAGATCGTGGCAGCAGTGGTAAGACCTCGCACATTGCCTCTCTGCTGCAAAATTGTGCCTGCCCCGAGAAACCCGATCCCGGTCACTACCCCCGCAGCAATGCGACCTGGGTCAGCCAGGTAACCTTCACCAATCTGTCCGGTAAAACCGTAAGCAGAAACCAGCATCATCAAGGCAGAACCGACACAAACCAGGATATGCGTACGAAAACCAGCCGGCCGGCTAATCCTTTCGCGCTCAACCCCGATCAGGCCGCCCAAAAAAACTGCCAGCAAAAGTCTGGCTGCTATTTCCCAGGCTTCAACATGCATTTTTTATTTCACCCTCAAACATAAATATTCTGTGCTGCAGCAGTCGCTGCAATAGCCCCGTCTGAGGCTGCAGTAATTACCTGTCGCAAATACTTCTTGCGGATATCACCTGCGGCATAAACTCCTGCAATCGATGTTTCCATCTTTCCATTTGTTATAATAAAGCCCCTTTCATCCCTTTCTAATTCAGTTCCTTCGAGAAAGCCGGTTTTTGGCTTGCGACCGGTATAGATAAAAATACCTTCCGCTTCAAGGCGACGATCGGTTCCATCCTGCTTGATTTGCAGGGCATTTACTTTCTTATCTCCCTCAATTTTATTAACGGTTGTATTCCAGAGCACTTCAACATTGGGCAGTTTAAGCACTTTATCCTGAAGCCAGCTGCAGCCGCGGAATTGATCGCGCCTGTGTATTAAATATGCTTTTTCAACAAACCGGGATAAAAAGATTGTTTCTTCGAGCGCTGCATCTCCGCCGCCAACCACACCTACTGCTTTGCCGCGGAAAAAAGCGGCATCACAGGTTGCACAATAGGAAACACCGCGGCCAAGAAGCTCTGTTTCCCCTTCAACTCCAAGCAGGTTAGGCTCTGTACCGGTAGCAATGAGAATTGTTTTGCCTTTGAATACACCTGTTGAAGCAGCAACCTCTTTAATCTCACCGTTAAGAGATATGCTTTCAACCTGCGCGAATTCAACCGGAACATTTAAGCTATCCATTTGCTGCTGCAGCAGCATTCCGAACTCTGCACCGGAAATACCCTCGGGAAAACCAGGATAGTTATCAAGCCGATCGGTCGCAACAATTTCTCCACCAATATTCATTTGTTCAAGAATAACGGATGTCAGGCCGGCCCTGGTGGCGTAAATCGCCGCCGTTGATCCAGCCGGTCCTCCACCGATAATAACCATATCATAAAGCTGATTTTTCCCCATTATTAACCCCCCTGCTGCTATCTATATAAGCATACCGCTTGTTAGCTTGTCGGTTACAAACACAGCTTAATAGTTGTCCTCTCCGGTTCTTAAACTATTATCTGCGATTGAAGCTATCATGTCAATTAATCGAAACCATACCAGTTGAACTGGTTGTATCGAACCCCGCACAATGTGGTATAATGATGATGAATTTAGTTGTAATTAAAGCATAAGTATCTGGAAGGAGGCATGTTAGCAATGAAAGAACAGGTGGAAAAAGCACTGGACAAAATCCGCCCGGCCCTGCAAAGGGACGGAGGTGATGTTGAACTGGTTGAAGTAGGAGATGACGGCATCGTCAAGGTGCGGCTTACAGGCGCCTGCGGTGGCTGTCCGATGTCACAAGTAACCCTCAAGCAGGGTATCGAAAGAGTATTGAAACAGGAAGTATCAACTGTAAAAGAAGTTGTTTCTGTTTAAATTGTCGCAACTTAAAAAACCCGGGGCAACCCGGGTTTTTTAATTATTTCACGGAGGGCTTCATTTTGACCGAAATCTACCTGGACAACAGTGCAACAACGAAACCTTACCGGGAAGTAATTGAACTAATCTGCGATGTTCTAAAGGAAACTTACGGCAACCCTTCCTCGATGCACAGAAAAGGCCTGGAAGCAGAAAAGGTAATCGAAGAAGCACGCCGCCATATTAGCATTTTGTTTAATAATCGGGCTAGTGAAATCATCTTTACTTCAGGAGGCACAGAAGCTAATAACCTGGCCATTAAAGGTGCAGCATACCGCAATCGACGCCGCGGAAATCATTTGGTTACAAGTTCCATCGAACACCCTTCTGTATTAAACTGTTTTCGTTTCCTGGAGCAGGAAGGTTTTTCTGTTAGCTACCTGCCTGCCGATACCCGGGGG
>SKZS01000163.1 GCA_007127255.1 Syntrophomonadaceae bacterium
GAAATTGGATCAATGAACCTGGAGGCCCAGGGGAGGCTTTTACGGGCGATCCAGGAAGGCGAAATCATCCGGGTTGGTGAGTCGCGGACCCGCCGTATTGATGTGCGGGTCATCGCTGCTACAAATGCAGACCTGGAAAAAATGCTTGAAAATGGTCAATTTCGCAAAGACCTTTATTATCGCCTGAACGTTTTCCCGATTGAAATGCCCCCGCTAAGAGAGATTAAAAGTGATATTCCTCTCCTGGTCAAGCATTATCTCTCCCGTTATGCCCAGGAATACGGGCGGACCGTGGTTGAAACCAATCCCGAGGTTTACCGCCGCCTGAAAGAGTATGACTGGCCGGGGAATATGCGTGAACTGCAGAATGTAATCGCCAGGGCGCTTATCAACCTGGACCGGGATGAAACGATCATTGAAGAGAGGCACCTGATGATGCCTTTTGTACCCTCTCCCGCAGGCAAAAATTCGAATGAGGAACCGCTGGCGGGATCTCTGAAAGATATGCACAGTGCCTGGGAAAAAAGCGTTCTCCAGCAGGCAATGCGGGAAGCCGGTGGAAACAAGGCTGAAGCTGCCCGGAACCTGAATATTTCGATTCGCAACCTCTACAACAAACTTCATCACCATAAGCTTATTTAACGGTCATTTTTTAATACCCGGTCGTT
Organism: Syntrophomonadaceae bacterium; assembly: GCA_007127255.1. Taxonomy (GTDB): domain Bacteria; phylum Bacillota; class Dethiobacteria; order DTU022; family DTU022; genus T3SED10-7. Next base: position 669 of record SKZS01000163.1, read on the forward strand.
AAACAATATTCCCTTTTATATGGATACCTATATTTTATAGTGCTTAATTCCCCCTCAAAAAGGTTTTTTATTAACCCCTTTTTTGACACATGGTACGAAAATTGCGAATATATAATAGCAGCTATTAAATATTTAAGGGAGGGTTATTGATGTCGGGTTACCTGTCCAAGATGGCAGAACAGAAATTTGAAGAGGTGGTCCTGGTTCATGATGCGAAAACAGGCTTAAAGGCGGCAATTGCCATACACAGCACAGTGCGAGGTCCGGCGCTGGGGGGAACCCGAATGTGGGCTTACCCCGATGAAAGATCGGCAGTAGAAGATGTTATGAATCTAGCCCGGGGAATGAGCTATAAATCGGCTGCTGCTGAGCTGCCACTCGGCGGGGGAAAGGGTGTTATCCTCGATGAACCCGCTACCGAAAAGAGCGAGCCACTTTTCAGGGCTTACGGTCGTTTCGTGGAGAGAATGAACGGGCGTTTTATTACTGCTGCCGATATGGGAGTGGGAGAGGATGTTTTGGATTGTATCCGTATGGAGACCGATCATGTTATCGGCGGCAGCGCCCTGGGCAGTCCTTCCCCATTTACTGCTTATGGTGTCTGGAAAGGAATGAAGGCCTGTGCAGAGGAGGTATTCGGTTCACCGGAACTGAAAGATTTTCGTGTTGCCGTACAGGGCATTGGTACTGTGGGCAGGGCGCTTTGCGAACATCTTGCCGGTGAAGGGGCTAAGTTGATTGTAGCCGACCTCGATAAAAGTAAAACGGATATGGCCGTGGAATTATGGGACGCAAAAGCGGTAAGCTGTGAAGATATATGCAAACAGGAATGTGATATTTTTTCTCCCTGCGGCGGAGGAGGAGCTGTTAACGAAGAAACCGTCGCCCAACTGAACTGTAAGGTTGTTGCCGGTGCGGCCAACAATGTTTTAAAAGAAGATAAATATGGTTCCGTTTTGCATGAACGCGGTATCCTATACGCCCCCGATTACATTATCAATGCAGGGGGGCTTATTTTTGTCGAGCATAGCAGGCAGGGCGGTAAGGGAGTCGATGAAATAAAAGCTGATATTGCCCGTATTGAGGGACGATTAAAAGATCTATTCCGCCGCGCCAGTGAACAAAAGATGCTGCCCGCAGAGGTTGCCGATAGAATTGCCGAGGAAAACATGAAAGAAAAACTCGATCACTCCCTGCCCGGTTAACAATAAGCATGCAATATTTTGCAAGCAAACAATTACACCCTGCAGAATATTGCAAGAAAGGATGATTGCTCATGGAAGAAATGTTTGAATTCAGGTTACATGGACGAGGCGGCCAGGGAATTGTGGTAGCAGCGTCAATATTTACCGAAGCAGTATTTCACGATGGTTATTATGCACGGGCTTTTTCCCTGTTCGGGGCGGAAAGACGCGGTGCCCCTGTAACTGCTTTTATTCGGGTTAGCAGGGATCGTTTAATGCCGCGCAGCAGGATTTATAATCCGGATTACGTGGTGGTTTTCGATCCGAGCCTGGCTGTTGAAACATCCATTGCCGGTTTAAAAAAAGGTGGTTCCCTGCTGGTTAATGCAGGGGAATCAAAAGACGGCGATTTCTTCATCAGCTCAGTAGATGACAGTCCCTACCATATTTATACGGTTGATGCAACAGAAATAGCATGGAAGCACAAATTGGCCATAGGAAGTTTCCCAATGGTCAATACGGTAATGCTCGGGGCTATGGCCTCTTTAAGCGGCCTCGCCTCACTGGAAAGCCTGGTTACTTCGATCAAAAAGAGAGTTACGGCCAGCGTCGAAGCCAATATAAAGGCAGTCGGCGAAGGATACGACAGCGTTAAGGAGGTGGAACGGCTTGTTACCTGAAGTAACGAAAGATGAATTACTATATTCTCACGGGAATGAACCAAGTACAGTTAATAAAACCGGGGAATGGCGATTTTTAACCCCGAAACGCTCGGAAAAGCTTTCACCCTGCCGCCACGGCTGCCTGTTAAACGGGGAAATACCGGTTTGGATGGAGGCGGTTAAGCAGGAGAGGTGGGATGAGGCGTGGCAGACTATGAGCCGCTATAATCCTTTTCCGGCCCTGACCGGTTATACTTGTTTTCATCCCTGCACAGAAGAGTGCAACCGCGGTCAGCTGGACCAGGTGATCGATATTCCAGCCCTGGAAAGAACTGTCGGTCAGTGGCGGCTTGATAATTACCGTTCCGAAGCAAGACCGCAAAAGAATAAGGGCAGGGTAGCCGTTGTCGGCTCCGGTCCGGCAGGGATGAGTTGTGCTTATTACCTGAATGAAGACGGTTATGCAGTAACGGTTTTTGAAAGGGAAAAAGTCGCCGGGGGCATGTTTGCCCTGGGCATACCTGAATATCGCCTGCCGCGGCGGGTCTTAAAAAGAGAACTGAGCCTGCTTGAAGACAGGGGTATCAAGTTCACCACGGGTTGCAGCATCGGCAGTGATATTCCCCTGGCTGAACTATACGCCGATTTTGATCAGGTTTTTCTTTCTACCGGTGCCTGGAAGCCGCGACTTTCCGGTATTAAAGGTGAAGAAAGCCGGGGCGTGTGGAACGCTCTCGAGTTTTTAAGCCGGATCAACAAGGGAGAGCAGGTTGAAGTAACTGACCCTGTTATTGTTATCGGAGGCGGGAATGCTGCTGTTGACAGCGCCCGAAGCGCCCTGCGCCTGAAGGGTGTAAACCATGTAAGCCTGATTTACCGCCGCAGCAGGGCAGAAATGCCTGCCGGACAGGTTGAAGTCGAGGCGGCAGAGCACGAAGGTGTTGAGTTGATCTGCAATGCGCTGCCCCGTGAAATTAATACCGACGGGCAGTCTGTAAGCGGCATTATTTTTGATCACTGCAAAACTAACCGCGAAGGGCTGGTAGTCGACAGGAGTCGTTCATTCCACAAATCCTGTGGAACAGTTATTATGGCCCTTGGACAGGAAGTGGATTATTCGCTATTTGACACCCTTGAAAAACCAGCCGTAATATTTGCGGGTGGCGATTTGATCAGCGGCCCGGCGACCGTGCCGGAAGCGATCAATGCAGGACGTATTGCCGCCATGGCAATCAAGGCGCGCATTAAGGGCCTTCCCGCCCCGATGCTGTTTAAAAGCGAGCAAATACCGGTAGGATTCGAGGAGCTCAATCTTGAGGCAAAGTTAAACCTGCAGCTGCAGAATAAGCAGGAGAATCCGTCTGATGAAGCATCGCGATGCCTCGGTTGCGGGACCTGTAATTCCTGTGGAATATGTTACCTGTTTTGTCCTGACATGGCTGTTGACCCGGTAGACGGTCGTTTTGAATTAAATATGGACTATTGCAAGGGTTGTGGAATCTGCTTCAAAGAATGTCCTTCACGGGCCCTGGTAATGGAAGGAGGCAGATAATAATGGCTTTTGAAATAATGAGCGGCAGCCAGGCTGCTGCTGTTGCTGTGCAACGAACAGGTATTGACCTGGTAGTTGCTTATCCGATTACACCACAAACGGCGATAGTGGAAACCCTGGCGAATTTTGATGCCCGGGGTGAACTGGGCGGAGAGTTTGTCAGCGTGGAATCCGAATATGCCGCACTGGCCTGCTGTTACGGAGCTGCCGCCGCCGGCGCCAGGGTTTTTACCGCTACTGCTTCACACGGTCTTGCCTATATGCATGAAGTGATTCACTGGTGCAGCGGTGCGCGTGTGCCTGTTGTCATGGCCAATGTAAACAGGACAATAGGGGCGCCGTGGTGCCTTGATCCTGACCAGGGAGACAGTCTAAGCCAGAGGGATACGGGCTGGATGCAAATTTACTGTTCCGGAGCCCAGGAGGTTCTCGATACGGTTATGCAGGCTTACCTGCTCAGCGAGGAACTGCTGCTGCCCTGTATGGTCGTGTTCGACGGGTTTTATATTTCTCACACATACGAAGCGGTCGATGTGCCGGATGAGGATTCAGCCCGCGCTTTCATCGGACCGCCGTCATTTGAAGCCCAGGTCAAGCCGGGTTCTCCTGCCAATCTGCATGGATTAACAACAGGTGATAACCAGGTAAAACTGATCAGAAACCGGCATGAAGCTATGCTTAGGGCACCGGATCTGTTTAAAACTATCAACTCTAAATTTGCAGAAACATTTGGCCGCAGTTACGGTGTTATTGACAGCGTTATCCCGCCGGGAGCTAAAACCGTTATCCTGGCTGCCGGCGCTACAGCTGAAACAGTAAGATGGTCTTTGCCGAAGCTAGACAATACGGGTTTCATTCAGCTGAGAATGTTCCGGCCGTTTCCCCGTGAAGAAATTTGCAGCGTCCTTGAAACGCATGGTGTGGAAAAAGTAGTGGTTATTGACCGCAATTGTTCGACGGGAATGGGCGGCATATTTGCCCAGGAATTAAGGTCTGCTGTCTACGATCTAAATAACCCGCCAGCTGTTCAGGATATAATCCTGGCCGGTGGCATTGACCTGACTTTTGAAATGCTGGAAAGCATCATTAAGGAAGATAAATATCAAGGACAAGTCGAGCAAATATGGGGAGTTGATCTTAAATGAGAATTGAAGAGATGAAACGTGAATCTGAAATGCTTTACGCCGGACATAATGCCTGTCCCGGATGTGGGGCCGCCCTGTCCGTTCGTTTCCTGACCAGGGCGCTGGGATCTAATATTGCCCTGGTTTTGACTGCATCCTGCTGGAGTATTATTGCCGGCATGCCGCCACTAACAGCTCTCAAATGTCCGATTTTGCATTGTCCATTCCCCAGCGCAGGCTCAGTTGGCAGCGGGGTCAGGAGGGGTCTGGATGCCAAAGGTAAGCATGATACCACAGTGGTGGTTTTAGCCGGAGATGGAGGCACTTTTGATATCGGTCTGCAGGCCTTATCGGGCGCTGCGCAGCGCAACGAAGATTACATATTTGTCTGCTACGATAATGAAGCCTATATGAATACGGGAATGCAAACCAGTTCTGCTACACCTTTTGGCGCCCGTACCAATACGGCTCCATACCCGCTTTTCAAGGAAGGGCAGAAAAAAGACATCATGCAAATAATGGCTGCGCACAGCATCCCATACGCGGCAACTGCAACAGTTGCTTTTCCTGAAGATCTGGAAAATAAGCTAAAAAAAGCCCAGGAAATCAAAGGTTTTCGCTTTATACACATATTATCTCCCTGCCCGCCCGGCTGGGGAACTGAATCCGGCGATACGATCCACCTTTCCAGGCTGGCCGTGTCGACAGGCTTCTTTCCTCTTTATGAAATTATCAACGGGGTTTCATGGAAGATGACTTGCATGCCTGAAGGAAAAAGAGTTCCCTTAAAAGAGTACCTGATGGGTCAGCGGCGCTTTAAACAAATGGAAGATATCAGGATCGATGCCCTGCAGGAAGAAGTAGATCATGACTGGGAGATGTTGATGGAGAAAATAGGTTCTTCACAACCTCTAAAATAACACCATCTATGAAATAATATGTGTGACTTCGACATTATGTCGACCTTTTAGAAAATAAATTTTAGAATTATAGTAAAATCTATAATTCTAAGCAGGAGTTTTTAAGCAAAAACAGAAAATTAATATATGCTGAGTGTTGAAAAACTCAATAATCTGGATATAACGAATAGGGAGGTGTCTGGTTTTGCGGGAGCTTGCCGCGTCAACTATTTCCGACCATGTAGCTGAGATGTGTGAAGAAGCGAACATTTATCTTGGGGAAGATGTTTTTGGTCTTTTAAAGGAGGCCCTTGAAACAGAAGAATCGCCAACCGGCAAGGAAGTTTTGAAGCAGTTGATTGAGAACGTTGAAATCGCCCGCGACGAACAAATACCCATCTGTCAGGATACGGGGTTTGCCGTATTTTTTGTCGAATGGGGACAGGAAGTTCACTTAACCGGGGGATCATTGGAGGAAGCAATTAATGCCGGGGTGAAGAGGGGTTACGATGAAGGCTATCTGCGCAAGTCCATAGTAACCGACCCGCTTTACGATCGTAAAAATACCGGTGATAACACCCCCGCGGTGATCTATACCGATCTAGTGCCGGGAGATAAAGTAAAGATTTCTTTTGCGCCGAAAGGCGGGGGCAGCGAGAATATGAGCGCTGTAAAAATGCTAAAACCATCGGATGGAGAAGCCGGATTTATTGATTTTGTTGTTAATCACGTCAAGGCCGCCGGCCCCAACCCCTGCCCGCCAATTGTTGTCGGTGTGGGCATCGGAGGTACTTTTGACAAGGTTGCAGTGCAGGCCAAAAAGGCTCTTTTCCGCCATGTGGGCAAAAGCCATCCAGACAGCAGGTTTGCCAAATTGGAAAAAACAATAAAGGACAAGATAAACGATCTGGGGGTCGGGCCACAGGGCTTTGGCGGCCGAACATTTGCCCTGGCCGTTCATATTGAAGATTACCCCTCCCATATTGCCAGTATGGCTGCAGCAGTTAATATTAACTGTCATGCCTGCAGGCACCTGGAAAGGATTATCTAACTTAACGATATAAGAAAGGAGGCAGAGTAAAATGGAACCAAAAAAAATACAGGCTCCCCTGACTGACGAAGATGTAATGAATCTGAAATCAGGCGACAACGTTCTGATTAACGGAGTTATTTATACCGCCAGGGATGCGGCTCATAAAAAGCTGGTTGAGTTAATGGATAAAGGTGAATCGTTGCCTATTGACTTAAAAGGCCAGTTTATTTTTTATGTCGGTCCGACTCCTGCAAAGCCCGGGCAGGCGATTGGTTCAGCAGGTCCGACTACCAGCGGGAGAATGGATGCTTATACCCCCCAAATGTTGGAACAGGGAATGAAGGCCTGTATAGGCAAAGGGCTGCGCAGTCAGGTGGTTAAAGATGCTCTTAAAAAGCATAAAGGAATATACCTGGCTGCTGTTGGCGGTGCCGGCGCACTTTTGTCCAAAAAAATTAAGAAATGTGAAGTTGTTGCTTATCCTGAACTGGGTGCTGAAGCAATTCACCGTCTTGAGGTAGAGGATTTTCCGGCAACGGTGGTTAACGATGCTTACGGTAACGATCTTTATACAGAAGGGGCTAAGGAATACGCAAGGTGATTGGGAAGAGTTATTTTTAGGAAGGTATACCTAAAGACTGGCGTTCAATTAAACAAATAAAAGAAATAAATTGCAGGGTTTGAATATGGAGAGCGGCAACTGGCTGCTGACTGGTAGAATTAGCTTAGAGCCTGGTATTAATAATAAATAATTGAAAGCGGGGACAGGTTAATGACAATGAACAAAGAAGAATTACTGGCCAAGGCGAAAAAGCCGGCCCAGGACGCAATGCGTTTACACCCTTTCTACAAGGGTAAAATTGAAGTAAATTTAAAGTGCTGTGTGCGCGATATTAAAGACTTTGCCATCTGGTATACACCAGGTGTAGCCGAGCCGTGCAAAGCGATAGCCGACAAAAAAGAACTGGTTTACGAACACACCAATAAGGGAAATTTTCTGGCTGTTGTTTCAGATGGCACCAGGGTACTCGGTCTCGGCGATATCGGGCCTGAAGCAAGCATGCCTGTTATGGAAGGAAAAGCGCTGCTTTTTAAATACCTGGGCGGTGTTGATGCTTTTCCTGTCTGTGTTGATACAAAGGATGCCGACGAGTTGATTAAATTTGTTAAGATGATGCAGCCCTGCTTTGGCGGGGTTAACCTGGAAGATATATCCAGCCCGAAGTGCTTTTATGTTTTAGATCGCCTGAGAGAAGAATGTCATATCCCTGTGTGGCACGATGATCAGCAGGGAACGGCTATGGTTACCCTCGCTGGTCTGATTAATGCCTTGAAAATTGTCAATAAAAAGATGAAAGATGTAAAGATCGTTCTTCTTGGGGCCGGGGCAGCAAATATTTGCACCATTCGCCTGCTTGAAGTTGCCGGAGCCGATATGAACAAAATTATCATGGTCGACAGCAAGGGTATACTGCACAAGGGGCGTACGGAACTCAAGGAAGAACATCCGGTAAAGTGGGAATTGGCCCAGAAAACTAACGGAGAAGGGCTGACAACCGATGCTGCAGATGCCTGTAAAGGCGCTGATGTTTTGATCGGACTATCGAAACCGGGTCCCGACACGATTAAAAAAGAGTGGATAGAAAGTATGGCTGATGATTCTATTGTCTTTGCCTGCGCCAATCCGATACCGGAAATATGGCCCTGGGAAGCAGTTGAGGCAGGGGCAAAAATTGTTTCGACCGGCCGCTCTGACTTTCCGAACCAGGTTAATAATTCTCTCGGTTTCCCGGCAATTTTCCGCGGCGTACTAGATGTTCAGGCTACCGGCATTTCCGACACGATGTGTATTGCTGCAGCAGAAGAGCTGGCTGCCTGCGCTCCCAAAGACGGAATGGATCCGGAGATGATCCTGCCGACTATGGATATGTGGGAAGTTTTCCCGAGGGTAGCTACAGCTACTGCGATGAAGGCGATTGAAGAGGGCCTGGCCAGAATTAAGCCCAGCCGCGAGGAGATATACAAGAAAGCTGAGGAAACGATCAAGAGAGCCCAGGATCAGACAAAGGCGGCAATGGAACAGGGCTTTATCCCGGACCCACCCGCCGAGTAATAGAGGAGGATACAATGGCAGACGAAATAAAAATGGTTGATATATTTTTAATGGGCAAGCGTTATACCGTTCCGGAAACGCTGACCATATTAGATGCAATGGAATACGCCGGTTACCAGCTAACCCGCGGCTGCGGCTGCCGGGCCGGTTTCTGCGGAGCCTGTGCGACCGTTTTCAGAATGGCTGATGATTATGAACTTCAGGTCGGCCTGGCCTGTCAGACAAAAGTTGAAGACGGCATGTACCTGGCCCAGATCCCATTTTTCCCGGGCCGAAAAGCAAGGTTTAACCTTGATGATATTGAACCATCGGTGGCCCACTTTGCCCAGTTATATCCCGAAGTATATCGCTGCCTGGGCTGCAGCTCCTGTAATAAGGTCTGTCCGCAGGATATTGATGTTATGCAGTATATAGCTTACTGTCAGCGCGGTGACTTTACCCGGGCAGCCGATATTTCCTTTGACTGCCTGATGTGCGGCCTCTGTGTTTCCCGCTGCCCGGCAAATATAGTTCACTATAATGCCGGCCTGACTGCTCGGCGGCTTTACAGCAAATATATTGCCAAGCCGGATCCCTTCCTTGTAGAAAGAGCGAAGGCAATAAAAGACGGGGAAATGGATGCTGAAATAGACGAACTGGTTACCGCGGATAATGAAAAGCTGCAGAAGCTTTATAATGAGCGTGAAATTGAAAAGTAGACCTGGAGAGGAGGAGCAGTTAAGTTGACGTATACACCGCAGTTAAGAGAGTTGATGAAGAAAGTAGAAGAGACCAGGCCCTCCCGGGTCGGTGTTAATTTTCCGCGGATGTCCCAGGAGGAGCGACAGGATGTCCTGCAGAAGTTTCATCCTGATTACATCGAGGATGGTTTTCGTGAGCTAAAAGTAGGAGTTGACAAGGGAGCCCGTCTGCCCAATGAAATGGCCGACGTTTTTGAATCATGGAGCCGTTTGCGGGATGTCGAATTGGACCTGAAAGCCGAGCCTGCTTACGATGTCGACGTTTTGATTATCGGTGGAGGCGGCGCAGGAGCTTCAGCAGCGCTGGATGCCCATGCTGCCGGCGCAAATGTTTTGATTGCCACCAAACTGCGTTTTGGCGATGCCAATACGATGATGGCCCAGGGAGGTATTCAAGCAGCCGATAAGGAGAATGATTCACCGGCTATTCACTACCTTGATGTAATGGGCGGCGGAAGGCTCGAAAATGTTCCAGAATTGGCCCGCGCCCTGGTTATGGATGCGCCACTGGTAATTAAGTGGCTGGAAGATATGGGCACCATGTTTGATAAAAAAGAAGACGGTAGAATGATTACAATCCACGGTGGCGGTACTTCACGGAAACGCATGCACGCTGCCCGTGATTACACCGGGGCTGAAATCATGAGAACGTTAAGAGATGAAGTTTACAATAAAGAAATACCCGTGGTCGAATTCAGCGCCGCGGTTGAAATTCTCCTCGATGATCAGGGACGGGCTGCGGGAGCAGTTCTTTACAACATCGAAACAGAAGAGTACCAGGTCGCCCGCGCAAAAACGGTAATTATTGCTACAGGCGGTTCTGGCCGGCTGCATTACCGCGGTTTCCCGACCAGCAACCATTACGGAGCTACCGCAGATGGGTTAGTTATGGGTTACCGGGCCGGCGCAAAGTCTATTTATGCTGATTCGATTCAGTACCACCCAACCGGCGGTGCATACCCTCCCCAGCTGCTCGGGTTACTGGTAACGGAGAAAACCAGGGGCCTGGGGGCTACACCACTTAATATTAACGGTGAACAGTTCGTTTACCACCTGGAGACCAGGGATGTCGCGTCTTCGGCTATAATCCGTGAATGTGAAGAACGCGGTTTAGGTGTTCCGCTGCCGACCGGAATAACAGCAGTATGGCTTGATTCGCCGATCCTGGAGTTGATCCACGGGGAAGGTACTATAGAACGGCAGCTTCCTGCTATGCTGCGCCAGTTTCAGCGTTTTGGTGTGGATATTCGCAAAGAACCGATGCTGATTTACCCCACCCTACATTACCAGAACGGCGGCCTGCTGATTAATGGTAACGGTCTGAGTACTGTTGAAAATCTTTACGTTGCCGGTGAAGCAGCTGGAGGAATTCACGGGACAAACCGGCTGATGGGCAATTCACTGTTAGATATAATTGTTTTCGGCCGCCGGGCCGGTAGGGATGCCGCAGCAAAAAGCAAGGAGATGCCTGTTCCCGAAAAATTAACCCTGGAGCACGTAAAAGCATATCACCAGCAGCTGGAAGAGACGAATGCGGCAGGTGACCGGGTGGGACCAGTCCTGCTGCCGCATTATACTCACAGGTAACCGCTAATGATGTGCTCTAATAGTGAAAAAAGCCTGCCCCTGCAGGGAATCAAGATCCTGGATCTGACCAGGTTGCTGCCCGGTCCTCTCTGCACTATGGTGATGGGGGATTACGGGGCTGAAGTTATTAAAATTGAAGATATTGACGCCGGCGATCCAACACGGTTCGTCGGCCGTTTTTTTGAAGGAAGCGGTTCATTTTTTCGCCAGTTAAACCGCAACAAGAAAAGCCTGGCTGTAAATTTAAAAACTGAGGAAGGCCGCAAGGTAATTGAGAAATTAGCAGAAGAAACAGATGTAATAATTGAAGGTTTCAGGCCTGGGGTTATGGATCGGTTAGGGTTGGGTTACGGTGCACTTAAACCGCGCAACAGGAAGCTTATTTATGCTTCACTGAGTGGTTACGGCCAGGAAGGTCCTTACCGTCTCAGGGCCGGGCACGATATTAATTACACTGCTCTGACGGGTCTGCTAGATCTCAGTGCTGAACAAGACGGCTCGCCACAGATGCCGGCGATCCAGGTTGCTGATATTGCCGGTGGAGCCATGATGGCTGTAAACGGTATAATGTTTGCCTTGTTCCAGAGGGAACGAAATGGAAAGGGCAGCTTTGTAGATATCTCGATGACCCGGGGACTTCTACCATGGCTCTCTCCTGCTGCAGCCGCCTTAAACAGTTCTGATCATTCAGCCAGGAAGGGTGGCGGCCCGATTACCGGCGCCTATGCCTGCTATAATATTTATGAAACCGCCGATGGAAAACATATGAGCCTGGGCGCACTCGAGCCCGTATTCTGGCATAAGTTTTGTGAAGCAGTCGGCAGACCACAATGGTCCGCCCTGCAGTATGAACAGAAAGGTCGAAAAAAGCTGATCCGGGATGTGCAGGCTTTGTTTAAAGAGAAAACCAGGGATCAGTGGGAAACTCTTTTAGCAAACAGCGATGTTTGCTGTGAGCCTGTCTTGAGCCTCGAGGAAGCTATTGAGCATCCACTTGGGCGAGAGGGTTTTTACTGGATCAGAACCAAAAATACTGAGGGTGAAACTGAAATAATGCCCGGTTTTCCGCTGCTATTTTCAGGACAAACCGGAGAGATTCGTTTGCAGCCGCCCCGCCATGGCGAGCATACAGGGGAGATTTTGCAGTCTATCGGCTATACGCAGGTAGAAATAAATGAACTGTTCGCGCACGGAGTAATTAAACTTTAAGCAGCAGATATTCTTAAAAAATTTTGCAAGCAGCGTAAAAGCTGCAACCTTTAACCTGTCAAAACCGCCTTTTGCTCTTTACCTCGTATGCATCCCGATCTATAATTAAATATGTCAAAAGGGGCGCTTGAAGAGAAAAACGGAAGTTATGAGCTGCCGGTCTTAAAAATGCTTGCTGATCACTATCCTGATGCCAAAACGGGTTTGGTTTATGATAACCCGTACCAGCTGCTTGTAGCCACAATTCTCTCGGCACAGACAACAGATGAACAGGTAAACAGGATCACAAAAAGGCTGTTTAAATCAATACCATCGGTTTATGAATTGTACCGAATGGAACCGCATGAGCTGGAACCTTTCTTAAAAAGCTGCGGGCTGTACCGGCATAAAAGCAAGTACCTGGTTGAAGCAGCAAAAATTATTGTGGAACAATACGGCGGCCGCGTACCCGCCAGCTTTAATGATTTAATCACGCTGCCCGGGGTAGGCCGAAAAACCGCAAACGTGATTATCAGCAGCGCCTTCGGTAAACCGGCACTGGCTGTTGATACTCACGTTTTTCGTGTTTCAAGACGACTGGGACTGGCTGATGGAGCTACTCCTGAAGTAGTTGAGTCTCAGCTGCAAGCCGTAATGCCGCCAGAGTGCTGGAGTAATACCCACCACTGGCTTATAGCTCATGGACGCTCAACCTGCCATGCCCGTAATCCATTGTGTCCGAAATGTTTTTTAAGAGAACATTGTTTATATGCCGCAGAAAGGGGAAATAGTAAATGAAAAAATTAGAAGCAAAAGACCTCAGGAAGGTCTGCGAGTTACAGGATGTCACATTTGAAACAACGGCTGATGTGCCACCCCTGGAAGGAATGATCGGGCAGGAACGTGCGGTTAAGGCCACCGAGTTCGGGCTGCGTATAAAACGCCCCGGTTTTAACATCTTTATGACCGGATTAACCGGGACCGGCAAGTCCAGTTACGCCCAGTCGATCATAAAAAAAATGTCGGCAGATGATCCTGTTCCCGACGATTGGGTTTATGTCTATAATTTTGAGAGCCCGGGAGAACCGATTGCCCTGAATCTCCCTGCCGGTAAAGGCTATGATTTCTGCTTACATATTGAAGAACTTCTGGAAGACTTAAAGCAGAACATTCCCAAAGCTTTCGAAGGCGAAGAATATGAACGGCAGAAGGCAGAATACTTCAAGGAATTTCAGGATTCACGGGCGGAATTGTTAGATGAACTTAATAAGGTTGCCCAGGAAAAGGGATTTGCGCTAAAACGAACCAGCTCCGGTTTTGTTACCATTCCTTTAAAGGATGGAGAACAGATCAGTGAAGATGATTACGCTACCCTGGACCAGGAAACGAAAGACGAACTGGAGAAAAAGTCATCAGAAGTGCAGATCAAGGCCATGGAAATCATGCGCCGCATTCAAAAAGTCGAAAAAGAAATGAAAGAAAAGCTAAAAGACCTCGATCACCGCATAGGCCTTTCGGCTATCGGGCATTTATTCAATGAACTGCTGGAAGAATATGATCAATATCCAAAGGTAAAAAAATATCTTGAAGCTTACAGGGAAGACGTTTTATCTAACCTGGCTGACTTTCGAAGTGACGACGACGAACAGCAAAATCCGATGTTAATGCTTCAACAGCAGACTCAAAAGCAAAGTGAGAAGAGATACACGGTCAACCTGCTGGTCGATAATCGAGAAACCGAAGGGGCGCCAATGATTTATGAAACCAACCCCTCTTACTACAACCTGGTAGGGCGGGTCGAATATGAGAATCGATTTGGAACAATGGTAACAGATTTTTCGATGATTAAACCAGGTTCCCTGCACAGGGCTAACGGCGGATACCTGATCCTCCAGGCCCGGGATGTTCTAACAAGTATCCAGTCCTGGGAAGTATTAAAAAGGGTGCTTAGAACCAACGAGATAAGAATTGAAAATATCAGCGAACATTTTGGCCTTGTCGCTATGTCTACCCTGCGTCCACAACCGATACCTCTTAATCTCAAGGTTGTTATTATTGGGATACCACTGCTGTATCAGCTTCTGTATCATTACGATGAAGACTTTCGCAAGTTGTTTAAAATAAAAGCGGATTTTGATACAGAAATGGAACGTGAGGATAATAATATCAATAAAATGGCCAGTTTCATCGCTTTTCACTGCAGCGAACAGGGCTTGAGGCCTTTTGACCAGGCGGGAGTTGTTGAAATAGTAGGCTACAGTTCACGACTGGCAGAAAACCAGGAGAAATTAAGCACCCGTTTTAATGAAATTGTGGATCTTCTTTTCGAAGCTGATGCCTGGGCAGAGCTGGAGGGTGCAGAGACAGTCGGTAAAGAGCATGTGGAAAAAGCCCTGCACGAAATTGTCTATCGTTCCGATAAGTACGAACAGAAATTAATCGAAGCAATCAGGGAAGGAGAAATACTGCTTGATCTGGAAGGTGAAAAAATTGGACAGGTTAACGCTCTCTCGGTTATAGACCAGGGGGATTACCGTTTTGGGCGCCCTTCACGGATTACAGCTTCAACTTATCTCGGCCGCAAGGGAATTATCAATATTGAACGAGAGAGCGACCTCAGCGGTCGGATTCACAACAAGGGTGTATTGATCTTAAGCGGCTATATTGGAATGCGTTATGGGTCGCTTGCGCCGCTTAACCTGACCGCCAGCCTCTGTTTTGAACAGTCGTACGGCGGTGTTGATGGGGACAGCGCTTCGGCTGCCGAGTTATTCAGCCTTCTCTCGAGCCTGGCAGAAATACCGCTGCGCCAGGATTTAGCTGTGACGGGCTCAATTAATCAAAAAGGCGAGATTCAGCCTGTAGGCGGAGTGAACAGTAAAATAGAAGGATATTATATGGCCTGCAAATCACTTGGACTTAATGGGGACCAGGGCGTAATTATTCCGGACCAGAACAGGAAAAATTTAATGCTTAAAAAAGAAATAGTTGAAGCAGTTGAAAAGGGAAAATTTAATATTTATGCTATAAAAACTGTTAAAGAAGGCCTCGAGCTATTGAGCGGTATGGAAATTGGGGAGATAACGGAGGAAGGGACATTCGA
>SKZS01000036.1 GCA_007127255.1 Syntrophomonadaceae bacterium
ATCTCTACGGTTATGGCGATCCAGGTGGTTATCGTATGGCAGTATATTGTTCCGATCATAACTATTTCTCTGGCCAGTGGACTGCTCACTACCTATTTAGTTGTATCCCTGGGCAGAAGAACCTGGGCTTACAGCCTGGAAAGAACGGTAGGCATTTTTGGCATTGGAACTGGAAACGTTTCTACCGGCCTGCTTCTGCTCAGGATAGCCGACCCGGAATTCGAAACACCTGTAGCCCTCGAACTCGGAGTGCAGGCAATATTTTCTGCACCCTTCGTTTTAACTTATATGCTGCTGATGCATGCTCCGTTCTGGTGGGGCTGGAGTGTTGAAGCTGTCGTTTTGGTTTATGCAGGCGCCATGCTATTTTCACTGGCCTTGCTTAAATTATTTAAGTTTTTAGGACCGCGCAAATTTTAGGCAGAACAGCCTCAGGGGAGAGCATAGATGAAAGCAGTAATTATTACGGGGCCCGGTAAACTGGAAATTGTTGAAAAACCGAAACCGTGTCCGGGCCCTGGTGAAATACTGGTAAAGGTCGAATACTGCGGTATATGCGGCTCTGATCTGCATGCTTTCCATACAGGGTTTTTACAGCCAGACCTGACAATAGGCCACGAATTTTCCGGAATTGTAAGCGAGGCAGGTCCAGGCTGCGAAAACTGGCCTCCAGGAGAACGAGTTGCCGGCAACAATATTATAGCCTGCGGTTCATGCTCCTTCTGTGCCGAAGAAAGAGATAATCAATGCTTAAATATGCGCAGACTGGGTATTACCGGCCCCGGAGCTATGGCCGAGTTTATTGTTCTGCCTGGCAAAGACTTGCACCGGTTACCTGAAAATACTTCCCTTGAACAAGCTTCCCTTGCTGAACCCTTAAGCGTCGGTCTGCATGCAGTAAACAAGTTTGACCCTGATTCTGTTGAAAATGCCTTAATAATCGGGGCGGGAACCATAGGCCTGATGGTTTTAAGTCTCTTAAAATTGCGTGGAATTGAAAACATACTCGTAATTGAGCCAGACCCCGAACGCGCTGCTTTAGCGAAAAAAATGGGGGCAGCTGCCCTGATCGATCCGCAGAAAGTAAACACGGATGCCGAAGTTAACCGTTTAACGAGTAAACGGGGCGCAGAACTGGTTTTTGAATGCGCGGGTCTGCCGGCTACGATTCAAGATGCCTGTAACTTCGCAGCCTCAGCTTCTACGGTTATAGTTCTTAGCATTTGTTATCAACCGGTCGAAATTAATTTTTTAAGCCTGGTCACACGTGAAATAGACATTAAGACAGCCTTCGGTAAAACTGGTGCGGAGTTTAAGGAGGCGGTAAGGTTAATCGTGGATAAAGCGGTTGATCTTTCGCCTTTAATTTCGAGGATAATTCCTCTTGGTTCTATTAAAGAAGGCTTCGAACAACCAACCCAGGGAAAGATCAAAACACTCGTCACTATGAAATAAAACAGCCCTGAAAAATGACCTATGGAGCAAGGCATGTCCAGGCAATAAATTTTAAGTCTATTTCATATTAAAGAAAAAGGTTAACAGCTGATCGCGCTTTCTGGCCGGCAGACGGCTTAAAACAGTATTCAGCGGAGCCATCTTTTCCGGCAGATCCATCCCGCTGAGCCCGATGTGGGGGATGAGGGTAGCCATGATTACTTCAAGAGGCTCTTCTGCAACTTCATCTACAACTGCGTAAAGTTCAGCAGTGTTTACCGCCGAGCCTTTGCTGCGCAGGGTTTCAACTACTGCTTTTAAATCTTTTACAAATTGCTCTGCATGGGGCACATTGGCCTGGGTCAGGCTAATATGTAAGTTCGGCGGGCTGCCGCCACAGGCAAACTGCGGTATCATCTGCCAACCTCGCATTTTCATTTCATCATCAACCTCAAATACATTGATCTCATCCGAAGCCAGTGTAAACATGCACATATCCGGCTTGCCGATTACATCGATTCCTTCTATTTCTCTAATACCGGAGATTACTTTGTTCGTGGCGTCCTGGGATTTGCTCACAATGTTTTGAAATCCCTCTTCCCCCAGGTAACGCAGTATGGCCCAGGCAGCAGCAATTGGCCCGCCCGTTCGGCTGCTCTGGGTTGTTGGGTTTATAACTACGTACTCTGTAGTTGAGGAACAAACAAACCAGGCGTACTTGCGCAGGTCACGATTGCGGTATAGTATTACCGAAGCGTTTTTTGGAGTATAACCGTACTTATGCAGGTCGGCAGAGATGCTGGTCACCCCGGGAAGAGAAAAATCGAAATCAGGCAGCTTATCGCCCATACGGCGCATAATGGAGAGGTATATCCCCCCCACACAACCGTCAACATGAAACAGGATATCTTTTTCGGCGGCCAGGGCGGCCATTTCTTTAATCGGGTCTATGGAACCGTGTGAAAAGTTTGGCGCCGAACCGACAGCAATTATTGTATTATCGCTCAGTGCTTCGCGGTAGGAAGTAAGATCGGCACGGTAATTACTCAAGTCAAGGTCGGTTTGTTTTATACTGAGATCAAAGTAATGGGCTGCCTTGAGAAAGGCGGGATGGGCGCTTACCGGTAGGACCATTTCGGGTTCTGTGATCTGCGGTTTATTTTCACGAGCCCAGTCGCGAGCAGTTTTGACCGCCATTAGAATGCTTTCTGTTCCGCCGCTGGTCATGTTCCCGACTACCTCGTCATCAGCACGAAGCAGTTCGGCAATGGAAGTAACAACATCTTTTTCCAGGTTTCCGATGCTGGGGTACATATTTACATAAAGGGCATTTTGAGGGAGGAACCTCGTGTAAGCCTCTACTGCAAGGTCATGGGCATCTTCGCCGGGATCATAAAGACCGGTTAAAACTCTACCTGTTCTCCAGTCAACATCCTTTCCTGTTGAATCAATTAATTCTTCTACGACCCGCTCACGGGAAACACCTTTTTCAAGCATTGCGCCTTCCATAAAAACCCCTCCAGAGATATGATTAATTTGTAAATTTTATATAAGAATAACAAAATTATATCATTTTAATTTCTTAAAGGTCAAACTATTTATTTGTTTTATTGCAAATTATGCGAATTGACTCACACTGACAAATTGTGATATTATTCTTTTAATTCAAAGTGTAAATATCTCAACTAAACAGGAGAAAAAAGATGATCAAACAAGGGAATAAACATAGCCTTTCGAAGTCTACACATATTGGTTACGCTATTGGTTCGGCCGGCACGGGTGTTTTTTCCACTGTTCCCGGCCTCCTGCTGCTCAGTTTTATGGTTCGCCAGCTGGAAATCCCGGCAGTAATCGCCGGGTTTGTTCTTCTGGTTCCCAGGCTTTGGGACGTGATTACCGATCCTTTTATCGGTTCCCTTTCAGATCGCAGTTTTACACGCTGGGGCGCCAGGAGGCCCTGGATGCTGGCAGGTTCTCTAACCCTACCGGTAGCCTTCTTCCTGCTGTTCGCAGTTCCCGATCTTCCGACATCCAGCCTGGTCTGGTATATCTTGTTTATATATATTTTAGGAACGACAACTTTTACAATTTACCAGATTCCCTACATAGCAATGCCTGCGGAGATGACAGAGCACTACCATGAACGGACTGCAATTATGTCCTGGCGGATCGCCTTAATGACAATCGGAATACTAATTGGAGGAGCAGCGGCGCCGGAGCTGGTGGCTGCTGGCGGCGGGGGGCGGGAAGGTTATGCCCTGATGGCGATAGTAATTGGAATTGTCCTCTTTATTTTTATGTTCGGTTCATTTATCGGAACAAGACGCGTACCCAATGTAAAACCGGTTCCTTCAACGGCATCTTTTCGTGAACAAGCCAGGGTTGCTGCCCGTAACAAGCCATTTTTTATTCTGCTCGGAGCTTACTTTATCCAGGTTTTGGGCATCGGGGTTATGCTGGCCGGAGTAGACTTTTACTCAGCCAATATTTTAGGAGATCCCGGACAGACCAGCATCCTTTTTGTCTGCCTGATCGGACCGGCCCTTATTACCATGCCCCTCTGGGTTCGGGTTGGCCGCCGCCTGGGCAAGCTCGCCGGATATATGATCTGCACGGCACTATTTTCAATAGGCGGCTTTAGCCTGATGTTTAGCCGCCCGGATCAGCTCTGGATGATCTACCTTTTTGTCTTCGTGATGGGCGCCGCTTACGCCGGCACGCAGCTGTTCCCCTTTTCAATGCTGCCCGATACAATCAGTTCCGACACAATACGGACCGGGCTGCGCCGGGCCGGCGCTTATACTGGCATCTGGATGGCGGGGGAAAAAGCGGGCTTTGCCGTAGGACCAGCCGTCTTCGCCGCAATACTGGCCTTAACCGGGTACATTGAAACAGAAGGTGGCGTTCTGATCGACCAGCCCGACCTGGCTATGTCAGGAGTGCGCATCGGTTTTATTCTGCTTCCGGCCATATTGATGGGATTGAGCCTGTTAATTTTACGAAAATATAAGCTTGATGAGGAAACAATCGCTGCGCTGGGAGCGGACATTGAAGATTCCGGCTAAGCAAAATAAGAGCATTGGCTATTGAATAAGCATGCTTTAATTAACAGCTTACCAGCACCTATGAAGGATCATAAGCGGGCATGAGGTATTTCTCCCTCTTTTCTTTGAAATCGCGAATTGC
>SKZS01000017.1 GCA_007127255.1 Syntrophomonadaceae bacterium
CACCTTCACCGTTTTGAAAGACAACTACTGAACCTCTTCGGCGTCCATCTATCACCGTTTCAGCCACCACTTCTGGATCCTCGGGATCTGTACTGCGAACTGTTATATTTTTACCTGAATAATCGATCTGCTCATAGTAAACCCCTGGCTCCACAACAATAACATCACCATCGACAGCTGCATCAATTGCTTCCTGGATAGTACGATAATCACCGGGAACAGCTATATTGGGACTGTATAGAAAATTCACGGCCACAAAAACCAGGGCAACCAGAACCAGGACTGCAGCCAACAAACCGATTATTTTAAAACTGCGGGGTTTACCTCCGCTGTGCTCTTTCATTTTACCTTTACTCCTTTCAGCTTGGAAAAACCAGTCTTCATGTTTATGTTTATTCCTGTTACTCCAGAACTAAATCATCAGGAGTGTTTTGCAGGTAGTTATTATCATCCGGATCGCTTATATCCAGTATGGAATCCGCTGATACCCAGATTGCGCCTCCTCCTTCAGGACCCTGGGCATCATTTCCTTCAAAAGTATTACGCTTAAAAACCGGGGATGAATTATAAACAGCAGCCCCGCCACCTAAATGCTCCGATATATTATCAGCAAACCTGTTATCTTCCAGGGTCGGAGACGAACCTTCCATATAGAGACCGCCACCGGCAATTAAGGCAAGATTATCACTAATAGTGTTCCCAACAATCATTAAGGCGGTATTAAAAGAATTTACTATAAACAAACCTGCGCCGTTAGCGGCACGATTATTTGCAAACGTATTCTCTTCAACAACGGGCTCAGATTCTTCTATGAGCATCCCTCCGCCGTTGCGCTCGGCTGAATTGCCGGCTATCTCATTGCCTTTTATAATCGGCTTAGAATGAACAGCTATGACTATCCCTCCGCCAAGCCTTTCAGCTACGTTCTCAATTATAGAATTATCAACTATCATAGGTGCCGAATTGGATATTACTACAATGCCGCTACCCATTTCCGCCCTGTTTCTGACAATTAAATTCCCCTCAATATGGGGAGAAGACTCTTCGATAAACATACCTCCGCCTAAAAAACCTGAATTTCCTATAATCGTGTTGTCCTTGATAGTTGGGGAGGAATCGAATATTGCTATTCCTGCCCCAAATTCAGCGTTGTTATCTTCAACAACACATTTTTCGATGAGAGGAGAACTGCCACCTGATATAAGAATTCCGTTACCCCTGGTAACGGTAAACCCGCTCAAAACAGCATCTTCTCCTTCACCACTGCGAAAAGATACAACCGTACCGCTTCCCCCGCCGTCAATGATAGTTTGATCTACTATTTCGGGGTCGTCAGGGTCAATGCTGCGCACAACAATATTCTTTCCACGAAAGTCAATGTTTTCTCTGTAGACGCCTACATCTACCACTATCTCATCGCCATCTCCGGCGGCATCAATCGCTTCCTGGATGGTTGGGTATTTGTCGGGCACTGTTGCAGGTGATTCATTAAGAGCAAATATTGCCGTTACAGCAACAACAATAACAGCGATTGCCGCAACCCCGATTATTGCATATTTTAATTTACCGGGGCCCGTTTTGCTCTCTTCATCTTTTTCTAATTCCGGCGCCCTGTGCTCCTCTTCCCGGGCCGCTTCTTCAGATCCTTCAACGCTATCTTCCGGCACATGTCCACAATAAGGACAGAAGCCGTATTCTTTTTTGTCATAGTTCATACCGCAGCTTTTACAATCTATCATCATAATACCCCTCTCAAAACCTTAATCTAAGTTTTTCCAGAATTTATTTGCACACAAATTTATTTATCATTCACTTATATTAACATGTTATCTACTGATTAAACAAGAGGGTGAACGAAAAGAAAACAAAAGAAAAGGCCACCATCTTTTTTTACAGGATGATGACTTTTAAAGCCGGGTTTATGCACAAAAATTACTTATAAGTAACCGATTTTAGGACCGGGCGATAGTTATCAATGCTGTATGTAAAAAATATCTCTGCTCCGTCAGTAATATCTTCTGCTTCAATATCTTCACCGAGGGTGAAAGTCTGGAAATAGCGGATCTCCACCGACTGGGCATCAATCTGGCCTACCAGGGTCCCGTGCATGACTTCCCCCTCTATTGGTTCATCAACAGCTTCAATTGATTCGATAACTGCCCTGTGTCCGGTTTCGGTATAAGTAAAGGCTACTTTAGAGCCATCTTCAATGTCATCGACAGAAACTTCCTCTCCAAGCATAAAAGCCCTGTTAATATCTATTTCAACCGAACGGGAATCAGTTAACCCTACCATGGTCCCTTCACCAAGCAAAATGCCGTCACCTTCACCAGCAGGCTCTTCAACCGCTTCAATTGATTTAAGCACAGGTCTGTAGTCTTCTTCCCTGTAGGTATATGCTACAAATGATCCCTCTTCAATATCATCGACAGAAACTTCTTCACCCAGGGCAAAAGCGGTCGGCTGACCGTCAGTTTCGATCTCCACCGAGTTGCTGTCAATTTGACCGTTATAAATCCCTTCCCCGTGCAGTATATCCTCTTCTATCTTAACTGCTTCAATTGAGTACAGAACCGGACGGTCTTCTTCCTCAACATAAGTAAAGTTAACTGGTGACCCATCACTGATATCCGTGACACTTACCCCTTCTGCCAGGACAAAAGCTCTCGGCTGACCATCTACTTCTATTTCTACCGACTGGCTATCAATTTGACCGGTTAGAACACCCTCTTCTTCCAGAATAACCTGTTCCTGTTGCACATCCGCATCCATTTCCCAAATCTGACAGCCTGTCCCTGAATTAATTATTAACAGGGCCAGAATTACCAAACTAGTTGAAAACCCCGTTTTTTTAATCATTATAAATTCCTCCTTCATGCTCATCTAATCAAATAGACTATCATATGAATAATTCGGTTCCAGGTAAAAGCATATTATTAGACCAGCGATTTTTGATAACGGGCGCTTTCACTATTTTTAATGTGCTATTATATATTCTAACTTGCCCCTGATAACTCCTTTCATTATTTACATCCTGCCATATAATATTTTATTCGTGTCTTTAACCATAATAAAGGAAACAGGCACCTTTTTAAAGAATTAATATACCGGAGGAGAAACCATGGAAAATAAGATTCTTGTTGGAGCAAGTTCATGCCTTCTCGGCAACTCCGTACGCTACGATGGTGGACACAAACATGATCGTTACCTTACCGACATTCTTGCTAATTATTTCCAATTTATTACCGTCTGCCCCGAGGTTGAATGCGGACTGCCAGTACCGCGCGAGACCATGCGTTTAATTGGAGACCCTGAAAAACCCCGCCTGGTCACTACCAGGAGCGGAATAGATCATACCGATCGGATGCTAAGTTTCTGCAAACAAAAAGTAAGTCAATTAGAAAGCGAAGACCTCTGCGCGTTTATCTTTAAAAAAGACTCACCCAGTTCGGGACTACACAAGGTGAAAGTCTACGGAGAATCAGGACAAGCTCAAAAAAAAGGGCGGGGACTTTTCGCTGCCACCCTGGTAGATAGATTTCCCCTCCTTCCTGTCGAAGAGGAAGGCCGCCTGAAAGACCCTGTGTTGCGCGAAAACTTCATCGAAAAAGTATTTTGTTATAAACGCTGGAAAACTTTTTTGCAGGAAGATCCTGATTATAAAAAACTGATCGATTTTCACACCTGCCACAAGCTGCAGTTAATGGCTCACAGCCCAAAACTGGCATCAAAAATGGGAAAGCTTGTTGCCGCAGGCAAAACTACTCCTAAAGAAGAGCTGCTTGAAGAGTACCAGCTAAACTTAATGGAAGCCCTGGCCTTAAAAGCAACCATAAAGAAGAACGTAAACGTTCTTTACCACATAAACGGCCATTTTAAAAAACTGATCACAGGTGACGAAAAGGCAGAGTTAATCCAGCTTATCAATAATTACGCTCACTCCCTGGTTCCACTGATTGTTCCGCTTACCCTGATCAACCATTATATCCGCAAGTACAACATTGCTTACCTGCAAAACCAGACTTACCTCGAACCCCATCCATCAGAATTGATGCTCAGAAATCATGCTTAAGCAGAGGCATATTTAGCAATTTGATTAAATATATGTTATTATTCAGTTAAATAATTATAATTCTTAATTCAGGAGATTACACGTTGGACAGTATAACTAAAACCGGGCACGGCGAGATCCTTTATGCAAAAGATTTTAAAAAAATGATACTGGGTGCCACCTATTTTTTTGAAAGAGAAGTAGAAAAAATAAATTCTCTTAATGTTTTTCCCGTTCCAGATGGTGATACCGGCACCAATATGAGCATGACCCTGAAAGCTGCCGCCGACGGCTCTATCGCATACGATGGCAAATCTATAGGCGAGCTCTCTGAGTTGGTGGCCTCAAAAGCGCTGATGGGAGCCAGGGGCAATTCAGGAGTGATCCTCTCTCAAATTCTGCGCGGCATTGCTCGCGGCCTGCGTAAAAAGGAGCATATTTCATCGGGAGAGCTAAGCAAAGCCTTCCAGTATGGCGTCGTCTATGCATATAAAGCTGTTTCCAAACCAGTTGAAGGGACTATTCTCACCGTGGC
>SKZS01000066.1 GCA_007127255.1 Syntrophomonadaceae bacterium
AAGCGGCTACCAGTTTCACACCGGTGTAGATATTATCGGCTCTTACAGTTCTTCCATATTTGCTACAGCTCCGGGCACAGTAACCTTTTCCGGGTATCGCGGCAGCCTGGGCAACATGATTATAATCGATCACGGCTACGGGTATGAAACGTATTATGCTCACCTTGCTGATTTTGCTGTAAAAGCCGGTGATTATGTTGGAAGAGGTCAAACTATCGGCTACATGGGCGCCTCAGGGCGGACTACGGGGACTCACCTGCACTACGAGGTGCATCGCAATGGGTCGCCGGTTAATCCGTCTAACTACATGAAAAAGCAATAAAACATAAAGGAGGATGTTCGTTTGTTTAAAAAAGATAGTCTCGAGGTAACGACCGACAAGGTTGATACGATTATTGGCAAGGATACAGTTTTTAAAGGTAATATAAATAGCAAGGGATTGATTCGCATTGACGGCGAAGCTGAAGGTCATCTTACCAATAAAGGTGATGTTGTAATTGGGGAAAGCGGTAAGATCCTGGCTGACTTAAAGGCTCGCAATGTCACGATAGCAGGCCATTTCGAGGGAACCCTTGAAGCAGAAGGTAAGTTAGAGCTGAAGAAGACGGCTACCGTAACGGGAAACTTTAAAGCTAACGGTCTGATAGTAGAGGAAGGCGCCGTAATGTCCGGAGATATTAAAATGCAGCTTAAAGAACAAGATAGCAAAGCTGCAGGAAATAGGGAATGGAATTATAAGCCCTCTGGTTCGGATCAAGAAGCAAAAGGGAACCAGGACCAAGTTTTAGCAAAAAAATCGTAGCAGATAATAAATAATCTGTATGATGATAAGGCCGATTATTTGTTCAATAAAGGAAGCATCGTATAAATTTGCTTCCTTTTGTTTCTGATTCAGCCCATTTCCCTGGTCGTTAATATATTCTGGTTTTAGTTGTTTCATATGCTGAAGGCTAATGGAATGCAGCATGCAGGAATTAAGAGTGAAAAGAAGAACACAATAAATTCTAGCACAACATCAGAAGTATTAAAAAGCGAGGTATTGATATGTTGCTAATCCTATTGGGGCCACCTGGAGCAGGCAAGGGGACGCAGGCGGAAGAAATCGCAAACGAATACGATATTGCCTATATCTCTACAGGAGACATCCTGAGAAAAGCTGTTAAAGAAAATACTGAGCTGGGCCGAAAGGCGCGTCAATATATGGATAAAGGGCAGCTCGTTCCTGACGAACTTGTAGTGGAAATTATTAAAGCACGCTTGATGGATCCGGATTGCAAAAACGGTGCTTTATTCGATGGGTTTCCGCGTACAGTTGAGCAGGCTCTATTTCTGGAAAATGCACTGCCGGATCTTAATCTAAAAATTGACCGGGTCCTTTCTCTCGAAGTGGAGGAAGATGATCTTATTGAAAGGCTAACCGGAAGGCGGGTCTGCTCTGATTGTGGGGCAAGCTATCATCTTAAATTTAATCCACCGGAGGTGCGTAATGTTTGCGACATATGCGGAGGAGATCTTTATCAAAGGGATGATGACAGGCTTGAAACTGTGCAGGAAAGAATGGAAGTGTATAAAAAACAAACCGAGCCCCTGATTGAATTTTATCAGAAGAGAGGCTTGCTCAGCACAATAGATGGTAATCAGGAAATAAATGAAGTGCAGAAACAGATTAAAAATATCTTAGAAAAGCTCTAAAAGGCCGGTGGTTGGTAGCGGTGGCTCAATATCATGTCGGCCAGCAGGTTCAGATGAAAAAAGGCCATCCCTGTGGCGCAAACTGCTGGCGCATAATCAGGGTAGGAATGGACTTTCGAATTAAATGTGAAAAATGCGGTCGCAGTGTGCTTATCCCTCGCAGCCGTTTCGAGCGCAGGGTTAAGGCTGTACTCTCCGATGGAGGCATTGGAGACAATTAAGTCGGGAGGATATGGTTATGGCCTGGAGCTGTGGAATTGTCGGGCTGCCGAATGCCGGAAAATCCACTTTATTTAAAGCCCTTACAGCCCAGGAAGTTACAATAGAAAATTATCCTTTTTCCACTATTGATCCAAACAAGGCTGTTGTCGCCTTGCCGGATCAACGCTTATCAGCGCTTGCCGAGTTAAGTGGATCAGAAAAAGTAACTCCTGCTGCTATTGAAGTAATTGATGTAGCAGGGTTGGTCGAGGGCGCCAGCCGGGGTGAAGGTCTGGGCAACCAGTTTTTGGGACACTTGAGGAATGTGGACCTTTTGATTCATGTGCTCGCTGGTTTCAGTAGTTCGCTGGTCAAGATGAATGATCCGGCAGCTCGAATAGAAATTGTTAATCTTGAGTTGTGCTTAGCAGATCTGGAGGTTATTGACCGGCGGCAGCAAAAAGTAGAGCCAAAGCTAAGATCTGGAGAAAAAGAAGCAAAGTTTGAACTAGACCTGCTTTCCCGCCTTGAAAAACACCTGAACAAGGGCTTGCCTTTGCGATCAATGGATTTTGCTCCTGCAGAAAAAGTGGTGCTGGATCAGCTTTCTCTGTTAACCCGAAAAGAAATGGTTTATATCTATAACCTCGCTGATGATATGTTTTCAGATCCAGACTTATCTGCATTTCCTCCTGGTAGTAATATTATTCCCATATGTGCCCGTCTTGAAGCTGAACTTACAGACCTGTCTCGAGAAGAGCGGGAACCTTTTCTTGAAGCTTATGGTCTAAAAAGAAGTCAAACCGAAAGGTTGCTGGCGGAGTGTTATAGCCTCCTCAATCTGGTTACCTTCTATACCGTAAAAGGAATTGAAGCCAAAGCATGGGTTGTTCCGGCAGGGATAAGGTCAGTAGAAGCTGCTGCGAAGGTCCATTCAGATATTGAACGAGGATTTATTAATGTCGAGGTAATTTCGTGGGACTGCCTGATTAATGAAGGCGGGTTGGTTCGTGCTCGTGAAAAAGGACTTAGCCATATCGAGGGTCGGGATTATAAGGTGCAAGACGGAGATGTTTTGTACTTCCGTTTTCGTAATTAACTGGGAAGGTGAGCTTGATGGATAAGCAATGGGTTTTTGCGCTTCGCCTAATCTCTTTGCTCTTTTTAGTAGTCGGGGCAATCTGGTTTTTTTACAGCATCGCCTGGTTGGTGGGTCTGCTCCTGATCAGCTCTCTTATCGTATACATTTTGTATCCACTGCTTGTATATTTAAAGAAGAGGTTTCGCCTTAATCATGGCCTGGCTACAGCCCTTGTGTTTTTGTTGTTTATATTATTCTGCATCTTTGTAGTTAGCCTTCTTGTTCCGGTTATTTATAATGAGGTCAATGAACTGGCCGATAATTTTCCACATCACCTGGTCAGAATTCAAGAGTTTCTATCCTGGCTTACCCAGCAAACCGTAATGCTTGATATTGAAGACGAAGTAAGAGCTTTTATGGCCAGCATAACGGAAAACCTGCACCAGGCCTTAGAATATCTTGCTGAAGCCTCTTTAATGCTAATCAGCGGAACCGTTGATTTTATTTTAGTGCTTTTTCTGGTTTTTTATCTGCTCTATGACTTTCAGGCTGTAAGGGGTCAGTTTATAGATAGCATTCCCCCGGGCAAGCGCCCCCTGGCACAGGAACTTCTCCTCATTGTTGACAGCAATGTTGGAACCTTCATTCGTGGCTCACTGCTTCGCTGTACTGTAGTCGGACTTGTAACCGGAGTTGTCCTTTCTATTGTCGGGATGCCTCATTCGTTGTTGTTAGGAGTGTTGGCCGGTATATTTAATTTTATTCTTTATCTGGGTCCTTATATTGCAGCTGTACCGGCAGTATTGCTGAGTTTGTCTCCATTAACTCCTTCTCCACTTTTAATTATTATTATTTATATAGCAGTCCAGATTCTTGACGGTATGTTTCTGGCTCCGGTAGTACTTGGCCGGGTGGTAAAGTTAAAACCGATAACCGTAATTGTATCTATTTTAGCCGGCGGCAGTCTTGCCGGCCTTCTCGGTATGGTCCTGGCGGTACCTGTTGCCGGCATGATCAAGGGTATATTAGAGCTGGTGAAGCGCGGCCCTGCTTATGAAAAATTACCGGACAAATAGCTTGTCCTGTTGCTTCAGATGTGCTATCATTGGTCAGGTTAACCCCTGCTCCTTATTTAATTAAGGGGCCACTAGTCCAGAGGGAGGTGAAAAATGTGGAATTATATGAAGTGATGATCATAATCAATCCGGAACTGGAAAAAGAAGAACATGAAGAAGTATTAAACGGCTTGTCTGCTACAATTACCAAGAACAAAGGAAAGGTTGACACGATACTTGACTGGCGTAAGCGGCGTTTAGCTTATGAGATTGATAAAAAGTATCAGGAAGGCCACTACTACCTGGTTTACTTCAGCGCGCAAGGTACTATCATCCCGGAAATCGAACACTATTTTAAGGTTACTGATGGAGTAATCCGTTACATGATCGTGCGCACCGACGAACAGGAATTTGAGGCGGCGGCCAAAAAGGCAGCTGACGAAGCAGCAGCAGCTGAAAAAGCGGCAGCTGAAGAA
>SKZS01000196.1 GCA_007127255.1 Syntrophomonadaceae bacterium
TACTTTTACTACAACTACAAATATGACGATACCGGTGAACATTATTTTTCTTATACGTTTGAAGAGCATCTCAACAATGTGCGGCGAGCTGAAGAAAACTTGCAATAGCCGGCATATTATATTATTGAGCAACTGCCAGGCTGTCGCAAACTACAGACCTTTACTAAGTGAAAAGCAGGCTTTAAGATGGTAAAGCAAAACTTCAACAATGACCAGGAGACAATTTATATATATACGCTGGGGAAATTTTTAATTCTCCATGGTGATAATATTGTTTCTGAGAGCAGTAGTCGTTCAAGAAGAATGTGGGAAGTATTTAAGTTTATGCTTTCAAATCGTGGCAAATCGCTATTTCCGGAATTTATTTTAAGCAGTATCTGGCCGGAGGAAGATTATATAGACCCCGCGGCAGTAATGCGGGGCTTGATGTTCCGCTTAAAGCATGCCTTAAATGTAGATGAAAA
Source organism: Syntrophomonadaceae bacterium (assembly GCA_007127255.1). Lineage (GTDB taxonomy): Bacteria > Bacillota > Dethiobacteria > DTU022 > DTU022 > T3SED10-7. The sequence goes on from SKZS01000196.1 coordinate 465, forward strand.
TAATAAATCATTGTCGGATAACCTGGCATATACTCATGGGAGCTATCATTGGGATGAAAAAGTCAAGTGTTGGATTGATTATGATGAATTTGAAAGCCTTGTTAAGCAGGCTCATGCGCTATCATCTAATCAACCTGACAGGGCAATAGAACTATATCAAAAGGCTGTTGACCTTTACAAGGGAGAATATCTTCCCGAATCCTCTTTTAGTGATTGGGTTGTGCCTCTGCGCTCCTACTATCACAATATGTACCTGGAATCTGTATTTACTGTTATTGATTTATTAAAGCACAAGCAGGCCTATAATGAAATCATTTCGATATGTGAAAAAGCGGTGAATATAGACTATTATGAAGAAAAAATTCACATCATCTTAATTGAAGCCTTGCTGGCCGAGGGCTTGAACACACGGGCGAAGGTTCATTATAATGAAGTAACATCGGCCTATTATCGGGATATGGGAATCAAGCCTTCTCATGCCCTGAAAAATATATACCGCTTAATTAACCATGAAAATGGAAACTTCGAACTTGATCTCAGTATCATCAAACAGAGTTTGAGAAACAAAGAAGCCAGTAAAGGTGCTTACCTCTGTGATGCTGATTTTTTCCGCTATATATATAACCTGGAGCTTGAAAAAAGTGAAAGAAGCAAAAAACCGGTTTATCTAACCCTGCTTGCCGTTACCGGTCCCGATAATAAACTTCCTTCGCCTGTATATTTGAAAACGGTCATGGGCCGCCTGGAAGAAATATGCTTGAATTCTCTGCGCAAGGGTGATCTTGTTACGCGCTGGAATGAAGCTCAACTTTTAATGCTGCTGCCTGATTTAACTAAGGAACAAGCAGTCAAAGTATTAAACCGCATTGAAAGCAGGTATTTATCAAAATATCCCCTCAAAGGGATCAAACTGCATAAAAAAGTTACACCGCTCCAGCATCTGGATAGCGATATCGACATCTTTTAAAGCTGATCTTGCTGCTCTCCTCTAAAGTTTGTAAAAAAATCACCTTACAGTTTAATAAATCTTTGTTTAAAACAAACTTAAAACAAATATGTTTTATAATAAATACAAGTAATAAGATAGTAATAATAAAGTATATGTAATTAATAATGAAGGAGGCATACAGCCATGAAAGCTAAAATATTGTTAAGCATGTTAATTATCCTTTTTGTGCTTGCAGCTTCACTGGGTGCAACTATGGCCTGGTTTACTGACGAAGCAGTAGCTCCGGAAAATGTTTTTACTGCCGGCACAGTAGAAATCAGCGCTGATGAAACATTTGTCTTGAATGCAGAAAAGATGGGCAATGTTAACCCAGGGGACTGTTTTGTTAAGTGTTTTGAAATCGAAAATGAAGGAACAAAAGCTATCGAATTGCGCCTGAGAAATCTTTCAGGTCAGTGGAACTTCAATAATACCGTTGATCCTGTCTATATTGTCCCTGTTCCGGGCAGCGACTGGGTTATGAAGTATAGTGAAGAGGGAAACGGATTTGACTTCTACTATACAGGAGGCCCAATTCAAGCGGGAGAGACTGTTGAACTCTGTGTCCTTGTACTTTTCGATGGAGAAGAAATGAGCAACGAATTCCAGGGTGGCACCTTCACACTAACCGGTGGGTTTGAAGCAGTTCAGGCTTCCAATGATGCACCTTCTGAGCTCTGGAGTGAAGGCTGGGATTCTGATTGGTTTGCCATGAGCGAGGAAGATGCTTTACTGACAGGAACAAGCGCAGATTATGCAGCCTATTTCTATCAAGGCGGAGCCTTTAAGTTTGAAGCATGTGCTGAAACAACAAATGGAAACGGTAATGGTAACGGCAACAACGGAAATGGCAGTGAAGAAACGGCCTGGGGTGGCGATACGGCAGGCGCAGGAGCCGCCTGGTGGTATTACTACAATACTGAGGGAGACGAAACTCAAACAGTTTGGGCCGGGCAAACTATGGCAATTGGAACAGTTACAGTATCAGAACCTGATAATGGCAGTGTCACCATTACAATTAATCTAAGCACAGGATGGGAACTGCAGGCTGGTAGTGAAACAGTTAAAATTCAGGGTTACGCAGAAAATGATGTCCCCGGGTCAAGGCCATCCGCCGGTCTTTTTGACCACATAGGAAGTAATCTGGTAGTAACAGTTCCTGAGAACGATATTTTCGCCATACACCTTGACGTAAAAGAAAGCGATTAAATTTAGAAATCAGATTGAAAAGCTACAGGCAGAACGGAAAGGTAATAGCTTTAATTGGTAAAGTAACAGATTTCAGCAGGGGGCAGGCCAAGTGCCCTGCCTCCTGGTGGGATTCAGTGGGGTGGTCATAATGAAAACACTAAAAAGTAGAAGTAGAAAACGAAGCTACATCTCAATTATAAAAAAAATGCTGGTTGTGGTGAGTGTGATGGCAGCCCTGATCTATTTCCATGCCGCCCTGCCGGTTTCAAATGCCTATTTTATGCACAGTATTCAAGGAAGCGAAATTATTGAATTCAATCATTAGGATACTGATAGGAAAGTGATTCTTTTTAGTTTAAGCAGTTTAAGCAGATATATTTTAAGTATAGTTGCTTTAGCAAAGAAGGTATTATCATGAAAACACTGACTGGATTTAAAACAAACAAAAAACTAAAACAAAAACTTGCTGTCAGCGCAGCGATACTGCTGCTGCTTGCTGCTGTTTCTATGGTAGGTGTTACACAGGCCTGGTTTGTTAGTGAATCAGCGTCTTTTGAAAAAGAGTTTTCTGCCGGGACAGTTGAACTCAGCGAGCCAAGTCCCGAGGTGCTAAGCATAACCGAAGTCACAGCAGAAGATTACACTTCCATTAGCCAGGAATTGGTTGTCAGTGAAGATAGCAATAACGATCCTGCTGAAAATGTATATAAAAACAACGATGAACATGGTCTGGCTGATATTGAAAAGATTATACTTCCGCCTCAAGAGAAATGTGTCAAGGTAGAGTGGAAAATTAGCAATATCGGGACAAAAGAGGTCTATGTCAGGGTTAAACCGGAAGCTCTTGATTCCGAAAGCATTAAGATTATCCCCGGCTATAGTAACACCTGGACTTCAGGCAATGGCGGCTGGTGGTACAGCGGGATCTCTTCTCCGACAGTAATTAATCCGAATAGCACTGTAGCAATAGGTTTTGATTACTGCTTTTCATACTATGAAGATCTAAACCAGGTTGAAGTTTATTTGCTGGCTGAAGCAGTGCAGGCATCCAATAATGCTGTTGATAACATCTGGCACTCTCCTTCTCATCCCTGGCTTCCGTAATAATGTTTGCCAGTGGCCGAAAAGATTGTGTTATAGAAAATAATTGCCACTTTAAGCTTAAGGATAAATAAAAACATATTGGCTCTTTGAATATTTTAAAAACTGCATTGAGAGGCAGATTTGAATACTATCCCTTCAATGTAAAGAAGCGGTGTTGATGAAGATGAAAGGATATAACAAATTTATTATTTTAATAGGGATATTGATGCTTTTAGGCAGCTTGCTCTGGATGATGGAGCCTTACTACACCTGGGCCCAGGAGCAGAATGGTCATCCCTGCCAGGTAGCCTTAGAACCCCAGGTGCCGCTCTTTGAACTGGAAAACATGAATCCGGGTGATACTTATGAAGAAAGCATTACTGTAATCAAGACCGGATCATCTCCGGCAGAACTTTATTTTGCCTGGGAGTATATTGAAGGAGATCCCGAACTAGGTGAGGAAGGCAGCCTTTTCGATCAGCTCGAGATGGTCATTATCAGCGAAGGTGAAGAGATTTTTTCCGGGAATATGAGCGACTGGCAGTACGACCGTGACAATCCCTCCATTAATGACACTATTAACCTTACAGACGTTCTGGAAATGGAAGCAATTCTCGAAGGTGAAGAGATCACTCTTGATATCACTATTCACCTGCCCGGTCCGGAAACCGGGAATGAATTCCAGGGTTCAACCGTAACCGCAAGGCTCGTTTTCTTTACAATCTGTTACGGTGACGACCCCGAACCTGATCCCGATCCTGACCCTGACCCTGA
>SKZS01000040.1 GCA_007127255.1 Syntrophomonadaceae bacterium
AGTACTTTAAAAACCGGATTTCACCCTAAAACTTGCAATCCGGAACAATAATTTGTGCCGGGATCTAAGCTCCCCGAGGAGCTTCATCTTGTTCTTCATGACCAACCGCCACAGAATAGGGCGCTTTTAATACCCCTAAATTAGCGAGGGTAAAAATGGCCAGACCTGCCCAGATAAAACTAAAACTGAGAAAATGATAAAAAGAAAAATATTCTTTAAAAACAATAACCCCTAAAAACAGCTTCATAGAAGGGGCAATATATTGGAGAAAGCCAATCATCGAAAAGGTCGTGTTTCCAATTCCTTTAGCATAGAGCAGCAGGGGTGCCGAGGTAATTACGCCTGTACCGATTAAAATAATGCTAATCAGAAAAGGTGATCCCCCCATAGCACCACCACCACCTGCCTCTAGCTTAAGGATGTAAACAAGGGCGACAGGCATAACGAAGAATGTTTCCAGGGTCAAGCCTGTAATCGGATCTATTTGAATTATCTTTTTAATCAAACCATAGAGCGCAAAACTGCCTGCGAGGATAAGTGCTATCCAGGGTATTTTCCCGTATTGCAAAGAAACAATAAGCACCCCGATGGCAGCAAGAATTATTGCTGTCAACTGCCAGCGATTCAGGGTCTCTTTCAAAACAATGACTCCCAGTAGAACCACAACCAGCGGATTGATGAAATAACCGATGCTTGCTGCTATAACCTGATCGGTATTGACGGCCATAATATAAACATACCAGTTGCCACTTATTAATACACCGCAAAAAAACATCAGCAGTAGTTTTCTTTTGTCACCGGCAGATGAAACAATTTCACCCCAGCCTTTTGTTACAACAACTACTATGGCCATGACAATAAAAGACCAGAATATGCGGTGGGCAAGAACCTCAATAGATGGCACAGCCTGCAGAAGTTTCCAATATATCGGAAGCAAGCCCCAAAGAACAAATGATGCAGTTCCGTATAACATGCCCGCTCTTTCGCGTTCAGTACTTTTCACTGATATTTCCATAAAAACTCCCAAAAAAAGTAATTAGCTAATTAATATCTATAGCTTATTACTTTTAAAGTTACCTGGCAAGTAAAGAATAATTAATTATCATCATGATTAAAAAATTTTATACTGTTTAAAAATATATATAAACAAACCAGCTTATGATCTTTCCAAAATTGCCTGGTTTGTAGGGGGCATACTTGTCTTGCTTCTAAACATCGCATTCCGGGCAATCTTCCCGTCCCTGCTCTTCATTGCCTCTTCTATGACGGCGGCAGCGGGGGCAGACTCGTTCACCGGACAATGCGTAGGGTCCGCCATGAATTCGCAGCGCTTTACCTTCGATAATTGCCCGGGTCAATTTCTCACGTGCAGAAATAAGAATCCTCTGCAGGGTACTCTGGGCTACATTCATTCTTTCAGCACACTCATGCTGCTCCAGCTTTTCAATATCTTTTAAGCGAAGGGCCTCTACTTCATCAACGGTAAGCACAACTTCTTCAAGTAGAGGCATCGGAATACCTGTTGGTTTAAAATAGGTATAACGCGGCATCTCACTCACCCGGCGGGCTTTAAATGGACGAGGCATTATTTTAAACTCCTCTAAGTTTATTAAATTGCTTGCATTTATTTTAGCAAATAAAGCATCAGAAAACAATAGATTTTACCATCCCATTAAATGTTCCCAAACCGCGTTAATCTTTCCAGACAACTGCCCGTTATCATATTCTACCACCGGAAGACCCTGAATCATGGCCTCTGTAAAAATTTTATCGTAAGGAATTTTACCGGCAATACAAATATTTTCATTTAGACAGTAACTTTCAATCACAGCAGATTGTTCTTCGTCCAGGTCATACCGGTTAATACATACTGCCGCCGGCACATCAAAGTGGCGGCAAACTGCAAGGATTCTTTCCAGATCGTGGATTCCGGATACAGAAGGCTCTGTAACAATCAGGGCAGCATCTACCCCTGTGAGAGAAGCGATAACCGGGCAGCCAATGCCTGGAGGACCGTCAATAATAATATATTCTTTATTACCCGACACTGCCAATTCTTCACCCCTGGTGCGGATTGTCGTAACCAGCTTACCAGAATTTTCTTCAGCTATACCCAGGCGAGCATGAACCAGGATTCCGTAAGGAGTTTGCGAAATATACCAGAGGCCTGACAGCCCTTCCCTAATCCGAATAGCATCATGCGGGCAGACATGATAACAAAAACCGCATCCCTCACAAGAAATCGGATCAACAACATAATCTCCGGAAATGGCAGCAAATCGACACAGGTCAAAACATAAACCGCAATCTTCGCATTTTTCCTTATTAATGTCGGCTACCCTGGAAGCCCGGAATTCAAACTTTTCACTACTGGTCGGGCCTGTAATCAGACTGAGATTGGCTGCATCGACATCACCGTCGACAAGTATTGCCCTGTTCCTTGTTATGGCGGCAAAAGATGCAGTAAGAGAAGTTTTTCCCGTTCCGCCCTTACCGCTTATGATGGTAATTTTTTTCATCACTTAGCAACCTCCCTGTCAAGTTCCGTTATTCGGGCATAAAGACTTTGAAACCGGAGGCGCCATTTCGGCAAATGAAGAACTGCCGTTTCACCCCGGGCATATAGCCTGGCCAGTTCATAATCCCAGGGTATTTTCTGCAATACCGGCAATTTGTTTTTTTTGCAGTATTGTTCAACTGCTTGATCACCTATATCACAGCGGTTAATAACCACCCCCGCTGGAATATTCAACTTACGAATCATTTGCAGGGCAAGATCAAGATCGTTTAAGCCAAAGGGGGTCGGTTCAGTTACCAGCAGGCAAAAATCGCACCCGCTCACAGCAGCGACAACCGGACATGATGTGCCCGGCGGAGCATCTATAATCGTAAAAGCTTCAGGATCTATAAGCCTCTTTACAGCGTTTATCAAAGGCGGAGACATCGCTTCGCCGGGATTAAGGGATCCCCGGGCAAAAGACAATCTTCCCACTAAACCCTTTTCCACAATGCCGATTGGACGTTCAAATTCTATTATCGCTTTTTGTGGACATAAGTAGGCACAGCTGCCGCAACCATGACATAATTCAGGTAAAACCATGACCTGATCCTGAAAAACAGCAAGGGCATTAAAAGCGCATATCCCTGCACAGTAACCACAAAAATTACACTTCTCCAGGTCTACAGTCGGCACCGGAATGCCAACATCATATGATTGCTCTATTTTGGGTTTTAGAAACAGGTGAGCATTCGGCTCTTCTACGTCACAATCAAGTAGTTGAATATTTTCTTCTAAAGCCAGGGCCAGGTTAACAGCGACAGTTGTTTTACCGGTGCCTCCCTTACCGCTGGCAATAACAACGTTTAACATTAAGTTCCCCCATCTCTGTGCCTGAAATCTTTTTCTTGATTATAGCCTCAGGTGACAAGATATAACTTGTCACCTGAGGCTCAAAAAGCTACTGCTGTTCCAGTTCCGCTATTCTTTTTTCCATTTGCTCCAGATCTGATTTCAGTTGTTCAGACTGTTCCTGTAAAAATGCTTTCTCATCTTCAGGACCTGCCAAGGCAGGCTCGTAATAAAAAGGTGGTTTGCCGTACTGCCAGGTACTGGCTCCTCTTCCGGGTCCCCATCCGGGACCGCGGCCAAAGCCTCCGCCCCTGAAATACCTCATACGGGGACGTCCAGCGCCGCAGGGACCAAATCCACCCCCGGTTCCGGGACCTCTGCCCATCGGGCCTGTTCCATCAAAACCAGGCATGATCATAACCTCCTTTCACTTAAGTTTGCTTGGCTTATGAACTGCAGCCGTTATTACCATGGGGATGCTCACAACTACTTATCCCGGGACGCAGTTCACCGGAAAGGTATGTTTCGATTACCCCTTTTACCGGCCCACTTATGCCGACATAGGTTTCTATCCCTTCTGAGACAAAGAGAGACTGGGCCCGCTGGCCCATACCCCCGGCAATAATACACTTTACACCCATGCTGGCCAGGTAACCGGGCAAAAAACCGGGTTCATGACCGGGGTTAGGAACTACTTTTTCTTCAGCAATAGACCGATTATCCACCTTATAGATAGTATATTCGGGACAACGTCCAAAATGCTGTGCGACCATATTGTTCTCAGTTGCTATCGCGACAATCAATCCTATCAGCCTCCCTTATTATTCATTCTGATCAGTTCTTATTCCCGAATGGGATGATACTGTTGCTTCGGAAACCAGGGTTAGTTCACCTTCATTGAACCTGTGCACGGTCTCTTCAACAGTACCAGCTGCCCCGCTATAAGCTTCAATCTTAGCCGCTTCAAGAGCAGCCACTGCGTTTGGCCCTACATTACCTAAAGCAACTGCATCAATGCCAAGTTCAGCCAGTAAACGGGCAGCCTGCGGACCTGCTCCTCCTGATGCCTCAGCGTGAGAATTGCGAAC
>SKZS01000180.1 GCA_007127255.1 Syntrophomonadaceae bacterium
AGAAATTAGTAACTGCTCAGCCCGATACGCCTTGGTTAATGATTAGCCGTGCCTATGGGGACGGTTCGAGCGTCACCGAAGCGAAGCGGAGGTCCGAAGGGCAGACGATGGAACCGTCCCCATAGGCACGGCAGTTTATGCCTGAGCAGTTACTGAAATTATAAAAATGGGGGCTCCGGATGAATTATATAGAACAGGTAGATCAACTGGCAGAATTAATCAAGAATTATAATAATATTTACGCTTTAACCGGAGCAGGAATCAGCACCGATAGCGGTGTTCCTGATTTTCGTTCTCCCGGAACCGGGCTATGGGAAAAAGTAGATCCTATCGCGGTCTCTTCAGTCGATGTTCTTTACAATAATCCCCGCCTTTTTTATGAGTCAGGTTTCAGTCGTTTTGCTAAAATTTCCGGAGCCAAACCTAACATTGGCCACAGGGTTTTGGCCGAATTGGAACAACGCGGTTATCTTAAAGGTTTAATTACCCAGAACATTGATGGGCTGCATGTGAAGGCCGGCTCAAAAAATGTATGGGAAGTACATGGACACCTGCGGACAGGCTACTGTCTTGGCTGTAAGAAGAAATATCCTTTTGAGGAGCTGGTTCAGCAGGTAGAGTTGAACCGTATTCCCCCTGTTTGCCATAATTGCCACAGCATGCTTCGGCCTGATGTGGTTCTTTTTGGTGATCCGATGCCTACTATTTTCTTTGAGCTTCAACATAAAATCCAGCTGGAATGTGACTTTATGCTGGTAGTGGGTAGCAGTCTGGTTGTTTACCCGGTAGCAGACTTGCCGCGCCTGGCAAAAAGACTGGCGATTATAAATTACCAGCCCACTGATTACGATCACAAGGCAGAAGTGGTGGTCAGGGATAATATAAGTAAAACTCTCTCTGATCTTATGCAGGCACTTAAAGACGCTTGAACCGGCTATATTGCTTACCTATAACTGCTCTATGTTCGCCGCCGGATATAAAACTTAAGCTTTAAAAAGTCGTCAGGAATGATATAATAGCCAATGTAAAATGACTGAGAGGTGAGCTGGTGGGTTTGCTTTATGTGGAAAACCCGGAGCTTGATGCGGCGGTTGTAGCCGAATTAAGAGCTAAAGTCGGTTGGGATGCCCGGAAGGAACAGTTGGAAAACATTCTCGGCAGCACTTACTTGACTGTAGCCTGTTTCGATGATAATGACCTGGTGGGTATTATTGACGTAATCAGTGACGGTATCGATGATGCCCTTATCCGCAACCTGGTTATTCATCCGGAGTATCAAGGAAAGGGTATCGGGCATGAATTGTTGATAAAAGTCCTTGATCGGCTCAAAAGCAACCGGATTAAAACCATAAATGTTTTATTCGAAAGTGAATTGACGGAATTTTACCGTAAGGCCGGGTTTAGAATTGTGAGTGGAGGAATAATTGACAATGAAGAAGGGTTTTGATTAACAATGAAAGTCGCTTTTTTTTTGATCCCAAAAAGTGAAGTTATGTGTCTTGCACCCAGGACAACAATGCGCCAGGCATTAGAGAGAATGGAACGCCATAGTTTTGCAGCGGTTCCCCTTGTAGATGAGCAGGGTTGCTATGCCGGAACAATTACTGAAGGGGATTTACTTTGGAAACTAAAAAATACACCGGGCCTTGATATCAATACTATGGAAAAAATATTGTTAAAGGATATTACCCTGCATGCTAAAAATAAACCGGTGCGGATCGATTCGCGTATAGTTGATCTTTTAACTTTAGCCACTGAACAGAACTTTGTGCCAGTGGTAGATGACCAGGACATTTTTATTGGTATTGTCCGCCGCAGGGAAATTATTGAATACTGTGCTGATCTGATTAAAGAAAAAGAAGCAGGCAGGATTTAAAGATATTGTTTCCGGGTGAGGAGGCAGTGAAATGAGTGCAAGGCATTTAAATTCTCAGCAAGAGCCGGTTCTGTCGGACAGGGTTGAATTAGTTAAGCCATTCCTGGCCATGGAAATATTAGAAAAAGCTCAGCAGTATGAAGCCGAAGGCGCATCTGTTATTCATATGGAAGTAGGTGAGCCGGGAGGAGAGACCCCCACGGCTATAAAAGAAGCAGTTGTTGAGGCTATTAGAAATAACGATACGGGTTACACCCACAGTCTGGGCAAACCAGTTTTAAGGGAAGCTATTGCAGACTATTACATGCGAACTTATAATGTTGATGTTAATCCTGAGCAGGTTATTGTAACATCAGGATCATCGCCTGCAATGCTGCTTGCTTTTTCTGCGTTACTGGATCACGGGGACCGAATGATCATGTCTGACCCCTATTATGCCTGCTACCCAAACTTTGTAAACTATATCGGGGCCGAGCCACTTCTCGTCCCTGTACGGGAAGAGGAAGCATTCAGGCTTCAGCCCGCAGAGGTTAAAAAACGTCTTGATCCTTCTGTAAAAGGAATTCTGATCAATTCACCCGCTAACCCGACTGGCGCAGTCTTAGGAGAAAAAGAATTAAGAGGTTTGGCTGAGTTGGGGCCTTACCTGGTTTCCGACGAGGTATACCATGGTATAAATTATAGCGGTCAGGATCATTCAATTCTTGAATATACAGATCGAGCCGTGGTAATAAACGGTTTTTCAAAGCGCAACATCATGACCGGTTGGCGTCTCGGCTACCTGATTGCCCCGTTGAAACTGGTCAGGAATATGCAGAAGCTTCAGCAAAACCTGTTTATTTGCGCCTGTTCTTTCATTCAGGCTGCCGGAATAGCTGCTCTTCAGGAAAGCCCCGAAACCTTAGAAAAACGTTTTAGCGGTTATAACGAGCGCCGTCTTTATCTCTACAGGGCCCTGCAAAAGATTGGTATTGCTCCCGTCAAACCCCCTGATGGAGCTTTTTACATGATGGCCAATGTTAAAGCATATACAGGTGATTCTTACGCATTTGCGCTGCGTATCCTTAAAGAGACCGGTGTAGCCGTTACACCCGGAATCGATTTTGGACCCGGCGCCGAGGGGTATATTCGCATTTCCTACGCCTGTCCAATGGAGATGCTCAAAGAAGCCATGCAGCGATTAGAAAATTTCTTTAGAAAACTTAACAACGGGTAGATTAAGAAAGAAGGGTTCAATGATGCTCTCCAGGCGCGTTGTTATAATAGCCAATGGAGATTTGAAAGATTTGGTCTTTTATCAAGATCTGGTCAGCGAAGACGACCTGATTCTCTGTGTTAATGGCGGAACCGCTCACGCTTTAGACCTGGGATTAAAACCGGATTTAGTGATTGGTGATCTTGATTCTCTTCAATCAGCCGATCGTGAAAGAATAGATCAGATGAAGGTGCGGTTAATCAAGAGTCCTTCACAAAAAGACAAATCCGATCTGGAATTAGCCATAGATCATGCCGTGGGGTTGAACCCTGCAGAAATATTGATCATAGGGGCCCTGGGCGGCAAAAGATTTGATCACGCTTTTATCAATGTTCTGCTGCTTGACATTCCCCTGCGGAAGCAGATACCTGCCCGTATTATTGATGAGAACCAGGAAATTTTCCTGGCCAGGGAAGAAATTGTATTATCAGGTGACAAAGGCATTTACCTCTCTCTTTTTGCCCTTACTGATAAAGTAAGCGGAATTGTCACAGAAGGTCTTAAGTATCCGCTTAATAATGATTCTTTGTATTTCGCTTCAACCCGAGGTCTCAGTAATGAGCTAACAGCCACAGAGGCCAGGGTCAGTTTTAAATCCGGTTTGCTGCTGATAGTAAAAACCCCCGCTCCCGCCGCGGTTACTGGTTTTACCTGGCCGGGGCATTAATCCAACCCATTTATATTCCCAGCCAGGGCCTTTAAGAAAATCTGTTTGCATAAGGTTGTCAGGGGGACGGTTCCTATGACATTGTCAGAGGGATTGTTTGTCAGAGGGACGGTTCCTATGACATACTTTTTTACACTATACCTCTTGATTTCTCACGAAAGTTTGTCATAGGAACCGTCTCCCTGACACAGGAACCGTCCCCCTGACACACGAAAGCTTGTCATAGGAACCGTCCCCCTGACACTCCCCCTGACACTCTCCCTGACACACGAAAGCTTGTCATAGGAACCGTCCCCCTGACACACAGGAATTGTTCCCCCGACACCCCTTACATAGCAGCGTATTTTATAAATTGCAATCAGGCGGCCGCCGAAGCTATTTTGCGATTTCTCCTTCTTTCCCAGGCAAAGAAGAGCAGGGCAAAAACCAAAGTTTGTGTCACGATTTCCGGCAGGCCTACCGCTGCTTCCTGTAACATCACGGTCAGTGATTCCGGGATCACAAACATTATAGGGATTACCTGTAAGCCAAAAAGCAGGCCGAACAGCAGCAACCACCCGTGAGGCTTCTTCATATAAGTGCTGTAAAAAGGATAATACAGCAAAGCTAAAATGGCCCCGCGGAAGATCTGCCCGAA
>SKZS01000075.1 GCA_007127255.1 Syntrophomonadaceae bacterium
AGGCCTAACGCTAAGAACAGTACGGCAAATAAGAATATCTTTCTTTTCAATTACCTTACCTCCTCTTTCTTTTTTGTTTGCTAACTCTTTCCAAAAAGCTAACTTGAAAAAAGACGACTTTTACCTGCAGATATCCCTCCTCTTTTATTGGAAATAAAGCTTGATGTATAGCCAGAATTATATCACATAAGAAAAAGTTTAACAATATTCTCATTCTTTTTTTGATTAATAAAATAGAACATTTATGAACCAGGAGTCATTACAATTATGGCGCAAATAAAGGGTATTACAAATCAAGAGCGAAAAGTATAGCATACAAACATAAATCGTTATATATTTTTTTATCGTTTTTTATCAAAATGACACCGGGAGATCAGGAATGACTAAGTATTCTGGGGAAGAACAACTCTTGACCGTTCCCAAAGAAATAACCGATCACCAAACTTTTTTTCTAACCGGCAATGAATATGTCTCACTGCCGCATATTAATTCGGGCGGAGGTATTACTACGGTTAATGTGCTGCACCTCGGCCATCGGGGACTACTGGAGTTTTCCGGTGATGAAAATACTGCGCTTGTTACCCCACTTCTAAAAGTTAACGGACAAACCATCAACCTGGATAATTTGCTTTCCTGGAATTATGAATTGGACTGGATACCCACGTTTACACTTATTACAGAAAACGGATTTAGCTTAGAGGGCGAGATTGCTGCTCCACCCGGTTTTAAAGGCTTCTATTACAGCCTTAATCTGTCGAATACCGGCAATAAGCCGCTGGCGGTAGAAATTGGCTGGCAGGGCTGTTGGAACAGTTTTAATTACATTGTTTTTAACCGCAGAGCTATTGACAGTAAGTGCCCTGTTGTTTACGATCCCTGGACAAGAAGCACCGTGCTCGAAGCTTCAGCCGGGCTGCCCCTGGCAGCGCTGGCCATGGCAATAGAGCCGGAAACAGCATGGCAAATCGATACCGAAAAAAGCAGTTATTATGCCACCCATGAACTGCAGTTAAAACCGGGAGCAACTTTTCAAACAAGATTTTTTGCTGCGGCAAACCTGGAAGCTGACGGTGCAGGGACAACCGTTATTGATTTGCGGCGCCATGGTTCATTATCTTTAAAAGAGACCACCACCGCCTGGCTGGCAAAAAGGAGCATCAGTATTGCTGAACATAATTTAGACAGCCTGCTTAATCGAAATCTTTTCTTTACTTACTTTTATGCTTTAGGGAGATCCATTGACAGCGAGGAATTGGTGCCCGTTACCTCACGCAGCCCCCACTATTATGTCAGCGCCGCTTTTTGGAGCCGCGACACTTTACTGTGGTCCTTTCCTGCTATTATGATGACCGACCAGACTACTGCCCGCGAACTTTTGCTAACCGTTTTTAAAAGACATATTAAAATTGCTGGAGATCACGCTCACTATATAAACGGAACGGTGCTTTACCCCGGTTTTGAACTGGACCAGTTGGCCGCTTACTACCTGGCCCTGGAACATTACCTTGACCACAGCGGAGACCATGAAATTTTAAAGGAAGTCTTAATTCAAGATGGGCTTAATATTCTTACAGAGAAAGCCCTTGCCAGTTTTGACCATGAATCCGGGTTATATAGAACTTTTCTTGATCCATCAGATGATCCTGTATTCTACCCTTTTCTTACATACAGTAATGCTTTACTGGAAAAAGCTTTTCGATTCCTGGGCCGACTCCAGTTAGAAGATAAATGGCAGCATAATAGTGATTTCGCCTTCCTGGCCCAGAACCTGCATAAAGCAGTTTTCGAACACTGTACTGTAAAGGGTCCCTTCGGGACGATGTTTGCCTGGGCTGTTGACGGCAAGGGCAGATTTTCTCTTTACGATAACCCCCCGGGCAGCCTGCAGCTTCTGGCCTATTATGGTTTCTGTTCGATAACCGATGTTATCTTTAAAAATACTGTTCGCTGGATCCGTTCCTCCAATAACGAGTACTACCACCAGGGAAGCAGTTTTGAAGAAGCAGGCTCTCAACATGCCTTAAACCCCTGGCCGCTTTCTGCCTGTAACGACCTGCTGGCCTGTAATGTCGGAGCTTTAGACTTCTTCAGTCGAGCCGAGATGGATAACGGCTTTTTCTGTGAAACCGTCAACCCGGAAACAGGACGAGTCTCTACCGGGGCTGCCTTCGCCTCAGCTGCCGGCTTTTTGGCTTATGCCCTTAAATACAGGCATACAGAAAACAAATGTCTTGAAGAAAAACAAGAGCCCGAAAATTGACTACACGTCAATAAGTTAACAAGGTGTCAGACACCTTTTTAACTTATTGAGGGAGGAGATGTTTTCTATTGACAGTTAAACAACTGCCGCTTTGGGGTAAAATTATTTACGGTTCGGGGTCGGGGGGATTCAGCCTGATTGACAGGGTGCTGATTACCTGGCTTTTTTACTATTATATTACCAGTCCCCTCGAGGGTGTCGAAGCGCTGATGCCCCCATTTGCTTTTGGAATTATAATGTTTCTTGGCCGCGCTATTGATGCGGTCGCCGACCCGGTTATTGCCCGCTGGTCTGATAATTACGGTGGACGGATGGGGCGCAGGATGCCTTTTATGCTTTTCAGTGGTGTTGCCTATGCCGCAGTTTTTGTTTTTCTTTTCTATCCGCCGGTAGCGGAAACTTCCGCCCTGAACAGTGTCTATTTAGCAATAATGCTGGGGCTCTATTTCACCCTTTTTACCGCTTATGTCAGCCCTTACCTGGCCTTGCTGCCGGAGCTGGCCCGCACTACCCAGGACCGGGTTGATCTGGCTACCTTTCGAGCTATCTTCATGCTGCTGGGAGTTGGCATAGCGCTGATTGGTTCGGGCATTTTAATCGGCATGTTTGGCTTTCACGGAATGGTCTGGATGATGGCCGGTCTGGGGATAGTGCTGCTATACCTGCCGCTCATCATTAAGGAAAGGGATTACGCTGATTCAAAGCCGGCTACACTCGGCCTGCTTGAAGCGGTTGGAACTACTTTTAAAAACCATGCCTTTGTCGCTTACCTGATCGGTAACGTCACCTTCTGGCTTGGTTTTAACATTATCACCTTAAACCTTCCACTCTATGTCACCGTATTGCTGGGAGGAACCGAAGACGATACCACGATTTTTTTCGGACTGGCATTTGTTGTCGCCCTGCTCTTCTTCCCTGTTGTGAATATCGTTTCTAAAAAGACCGGACTGAAAGCGGTAATGATGTTTGCCCTGGTCGCTTTCATGATTATACTGCCCCTGTTTTATTTTCTCGGCCAGCCGATGCTTGGCCTGACCCCCGAAATATTCGGCTACATCCTCATGGGCCTGGCCGGAATTCCACTGGCTGTAATATTTATTGTTCCCGATGCTATTGTGGCCGAGGTTTCCGACCTGGAAGGCAAGCTGTCCGGACAGAAGCGTGAAGCAATGTATTTCGGGGCCCAGGGTTTCATCTTAAAACTGGCCCTCGGTCTTTCAACAGTGATCACAGGTGCTCTGTTACAGTTTTTTGGCAGCACCCCTGCGGAGCCACTGGGCATACAGTTAACCGGCCCGGTTTCAGCGTTCTTTATCCTTGTTGGAGTTATCGTTTTTACCCGTTACCCGGAAAAAGAAGTGCGGGCTTATAGAAGACAATAATAATTAGAGGTGGTTGCAATGCCTGAAAAAACCAGCCTGGATAGGGCTCGAAAGCACCTGGAAAAATTCGAACTGAACCTGGTCCCGCGTGAACATGAGAAAACCACTAAAACATCGATCGAGGCGGCAGAAGCT
The DNA here is from genome assembly GCA_007127255.1 of Syntrophomonadaceae bacterium. Taxonomy (GTDB): domain Bacteria; phylum Bacillota; class Dethiobacteria; order DTU022; family DTU022; genus T3SED10-7. Next base: position 3,778 of record SKZS01000075.1, read on the forward strand.
CTGAACGTTGCCCTGGGCCAGATTGCTAAATCGATCCTCTTTCGCTCCGGCGGCAGGTACGGTCTCTTTGTCGCTGCCGGCGATATTAAAATTTGCGACAAGAAAGTCAAAAACCTGCTTGGCGGCGGCAGGGCTAAGATCGCCAAACCGGAAGAGGTTGAAGAGATTACCGGTTACCAGGTGGGCGGGGTATGTCCATTCGATATTGACAGCAGCGTGCCAATCTATCTCGATCAATCGATGCAGCGTTTCGATGTCGTCTACACTTCAGCAGGCACCCCCCACTCCCTGCTCCCAATTTCTTTTGAGCAGCTGCTAAAAGTAACCGGTGGGGAAGTTGTTGATATTGAGAAGAATTAGGTATGATCGGCCGGCAAAGGATTAACGGTTAACATGTCAGTATAGGGAAACTGCTGATATTGAGAAGGCTTAGGTCAGATCGGCTGGCGAAGAGGTTATCGGTTAGCGTGTCAGTTGGTGGAGAAAATGTTGATATCGAGAAGGTTTAAGGCACGGGCCGCAGAAGCCGATCAACTTGATGTGCTGCACGGATTTATGACAGGCTGATGAGGCGGTCTTGACAGCACCTCGGCTCAAGCACTC
>SKZS01000148.1 GCA_007127255.1 Syntrophomonadaceae bacterium
GAGACGGAGTTATTGACAACAACCTTTGATGTTTTCTGTATACTCCCCCTGGTTATGCCTGTTAACCGTTCAAGTTGTCTTACTGAAATACCTTCCCTTTTTAACTTGTGCAGATAATTATCTCTGCTCTTTTTTCATATTAAAACGATACCTTAAGCAGAAAATATATTCTATACTGGAAATGTTGTCAATAACCCCGTCTCCTTGGGACTTTAGCTGACTGATTTCATATAGCCTTTATAAAGGGGTTATGGAAACGCACTCCTTCTACAAAACCATCATGTGAAAAATCTTCACTAAGGATTAAGCCAATTTGGTTGAGGCGGGCGGTGCCCCAGATCAGGGCATCCCAATAAGAAAAGCTGTGGTTTTTCACACCCCGGACAGCTTCAAGAACGATAATTTCATTAATTTGCAGGACCGGCCATATTTGGCAAAAATTATTAATCCTTTGTTCTGCTTGTTCAAGGTTAAGGGGCACTGGGATTATTTTGGTGACTGCTACAAAGAATTCAGAAAGAACCTGAGTGCTAATAAAAGCATTTCCGGCAGTAACCAGGTTGTCAATTACATTTAGAGCTGTTTCCTGTTTGTTTGGTTCAGTAGAATCATAAGCATAGACAAGGATATTTGTATCAATGAAGATTTTATCTGTCATAAAGGTCCTCCCGTTTCCAGGTTTGTCCTTTATGGGAATCGTCTTTTGGTAGCATTCCGGTTTTGATAAACTCGACTTCTTCCTGCCATTTCTCTATGTTTCTTTTATTATAATCGACTGTATATGTGTGGCTGTCCAATGCTTCACGCACAAGTTCTGCCTGGGTTATTCCCATTTTTTTAGCTTTTTGCTTCAAAAAGTTTTCCTGTTCCAGGGTAATGTAAAGTTGTTTGCGTATTAAATTGCCCACAGAAGACCCCTCGCTGCTTATTATACATCACATTATACATCGATAAGCTGGTTCTGGCAATTATTCACCGGTTTATATTTACGGTTTTTATTCGCCAGTAACTTCCGGATCGAAGTTCTTTGTACATTCTAAACTCCAGCTTTCCGTATAAATTAACAGCTCGTTTTGTATGCATTAAATGCATTAAGTAAATCCCTCTAAATATGTTGAAATCAATAGTAAGAATGAATAAGCAACTATGTGCAAAAGGCGACTGCACCCGTAAAACACAGGGGTCGCTTGTTGATGATTGCTTACACATCGAGAAGTTAAAGACCCATTCGCCTGCCTGCGTTGACACTTAATATAGAATATTGTTATAATAATCCTGACTTTGACAGCAAAACAGGCAAAAAATAGGCCGCGACACCCATAAACAAAGGGTTTGCGGCCTTTACCTTTTGTCACAAATATGTAGGGGACAGCTTTATTTTTTGCAGTTACCAATAATTTTTTTGATTTCACCTAATTGAAGTCTTTTTCGAGTGAAATCCAAACCGAGTGCACTACCGATATCATCAGATATTTCACTTCTGTAATTAAACAAGTAAAGGTTATCCTGCTCATTGGAGCATGAGATTTTATTTAAACACTGGACAATTCTTTCCGGAGAATAGCGCCTATCAGTTAACTTCTGGATCAGCCTGATGATGACAAGGGCAATGAAACAGGTAAGAAAATGAGCACTGATACGTTCTTCCCTGGAGACATAAACTGGCCGTGCTTCAATGGTTCCTTTTGTGATTTTAAAAGTTTCTTCAATCTCCCACAGACCTTTGTAAGTATCAATAATCTGCTGGTCGGACATATCAAGCTCACTGGTAACAATGGCGTAATACCCATCAAAGAGCTCTTCCTGGGTCAGCTTTTCTTCATCAAAAATGGGCCTTTTTTTGCTTTGCAACACCTCGCCGGTTTTTTTATCAAACTCTAGATTTTTAACATACTTTGCAGCACCATAAGAAGTAGCCCTGCTATACTTCCTGGGGTCAGCAACCAGGGCAAAAGCCTTTTTGACCAGTTCTTCACGCTCAGCCTTTGCCTTCTTGTCATACTTAGCAGCCCAGAATACAACCTGTTTTTCATAGACAATTTTTTGGGCAGTTTTCCCGCTTCGCATAGTTACATTAATTTCGCGGGCAATCCGTCTGCTTTTGATTTTGAATTCATCATCTTCAGTGGCCGGTTTGCCGTGAGAACCAACATAACCAGCTTGATCAAGGACGTATTCTTTAAAAACCTCTGTGCCGCCGCGGATCGAAAAACTAAAAACATAACCATTCCTGTTCTTTCCCCCGGTCAGGTAATAAATATTATCTCCCGTGATCACCCCCATATCAGCAACCACCACGATCCGGCCTGTATCGTAGTTTTTCCTGACCTCGCCGATGACCGAGCGAAACGTTTCCTTATCCAACTTGTTTCCGGGAAAAAGTTCATAATGAAGGGGAACCCCGTCAGCGTCCATAGCCAGGCCCATCTGGACCAGCGGATTGTGGCGATGTTCCTTCGATTTGCCAAATTTGCGCATATCATCAGCCTTATCAATCTCAAAGTAGAAGTTTGTAACATCATAGTAGATCGTCTCTGTGTTGCTGCCGTATTTATCAACTACCTTTTCGTGCAGGTAACGTTGGCAATCTCTGGCTACTTTTGAGAATTGTGAAAGGGCTCTGTACATATCAACAAGGGAAAAGTTAAAGCGTTCAAAGTAGCGCTCTTTTTCTTCAAAAGCCTTCTTCTTAGAGCCAGGCGACATCAACCTTGAGACAACAAGCAAAAGCATGATGGAATTGGTATTAAACTTAAACTCTTCACTTCTGGCCTTATTATTGAAAAAACGGTGCAGTCCAAGTTGGTGGTAAATTTTCAAGATGGCAGCATAACCTAAGTTTTTCCTGTCATCTGAGCCCGGTTCAAGCTCTTCATCCATGTTAATGGAAAGAGTTAGCTTCTTCTTTGCTTTTTCTTCTTCAGTCATCTGACGTGCAACTTCCTGAAAATGGGCGATTGGATCATCATATTCCTTCTCTAATTCATCTAGGTAGCCCAAAGATTTTACAGTACGGTCAGTAGAAGTATTCGTTTTAGGGTTTCTGTATTTTTGGGCAATAACGAGGTAAGTTCTTCCTGATTTCTTACGGTATGTTTTTTTTAGATACAAAAGACCGAGCACCTCCATGCTTGCAGGATAAGTTCTTAAATACTATTATACCATATTGTGCCGTGTTGTGCTACATATATTAGGATAAAATTCATAAAAAAATTCCTCTGAAGCACTATGCTACAAAGGATTTTTAGATTACCTATTAATCTATGTTGTCAAACTAACGAGACCCATTCGCCTGCCTGCGTTGACACTTAATATAGAATATTGTTATAATAATTTAAGTTATGAAATAATTCGCAATACCATTTGCTTTTTCAGTTAGCTTTTAAAATGATTTCTCAACCAGGCCTCATTTAAGTCGGCCGTATTAACCCATTTTATATTTGAACCGCTGAAAGGATTGGACAGCATGGCGCACGATGTCTTTATATCCTACGCTTCCCAGGACAAGACAATAGCCAATGCCGTATGTGCAGCCCTGGAGTCAGCCAAAATAAGGTGCTGGATCGCACCGCGCGATATCCGATCCGGGGAGAACTGGGCTGAGGCAATTTCCAAGGCTATAAAAGGCAGCCAGGTCATGGTCCTGCTTTTTACAGAAAGCTCCAACCAGTCAAAGCAGGTCTATAAGGAGTTGACCCTGGCTGTTAATACAGAAGCGGTTGTCGTTCCCTTTAAAATCGATGATATTCTCCCCAGTGGTTTGATGGAGTTTTACCTGTCTGATACGCACTGGCTCGATGCCATGAACCCGCCGACCAGCAGGCAGATTCAACAGCTCGTAGAAACCGTGCAACACACCCTCGGTAAAGAGATAACTGCTCCCAAATCCTTGCAGGATTTCGATGAGCCTATAACTGTTCCCGCTCCCGATAAGCAGCCGCTTCGAGAAAAACCTCCTTATGTCGTAAATAAAAAGGTCGGGCTGATTGCTGCCGCAGCAGTGGCTGGTGCTATGTTGATGTTGGGGGGGCTATATTTTGCCGGGCTCTTGCCTGAAATTGAAAAGGCCGAGGTTGAAAAAGCTGGAGTTGAAGAAGTCGAAGCCGTTGATGTCACTGCGGAGGATAGTATAATTATCGTTACCAGTGCGGAAGACAGCGGGGAAGGCACGCTGCGCTGGGCTCTGCAAACAGCGCGGCGGGGAGATGTGATTGTTTTCGATCCTGAAGGTTTTCCTCCCGATGAACCGAAATCGATCTATTTACAGAGCGAATTGCCGCGACTTACCCAGGGAAACCTAACCATTGATGCCAGTAATGCAGGAGCGGTATTGGACGGGTCACATGCGGAAGATGATCA
>SKZS01000080.1 GCA_007127255.1 Syntrophomonadaceae bacterium
CCTGGCCGGGTCCCTGGGTAAAACCAAGGGGAGCGAGAAACCCGAAAGTCGGGTGCAGGTTATACCCTGTAGCATTAAATAAAAAAACAAGCAGGGCCCCTACAATTGCCTGCATGGACATAACAACACCTTGTACGAATCCCATCCACATTGAACCTTTTACCGGGTTTTTATCAACAGGAGTTCTGTTATCTTTCACATTAGTTGTCAAACCAAGGGAGATAAAAGAAATAACAAAGAGGTGATAAGCAAAGGTTTCCAATAAAGAGGTCGATGCATGAACTGCTCCTGTGCTGATTAAAATTAGCCCGAGGGCGCCGCCTATAAAACAACTGGGTATAAGAAACTTCTGAAAGAATTTAATGGATGCCCTGAGAAATATGCCCGCCAAGAGCATTATGGCCATGAATCCAAACAATAACAGCGACTCAAAGGGAAATGGTGTCTCCATGTGTTCCTCCCCAATGCAGAGTGTAGTTACATTTATTACGAGATAACCGGTATTCCTTTTTTATCATATAATCCGTAGCGGTGAGCTGCATTTACCATGGCAATATAGTTACTGTCTTTTACCCCGGGGTGAATCGTATTTGATGAGGCCAAAATATATCCGCCCCCGGGCGCCGCAATTTCTATGGCTCTTTTAACTTCCTCTTCCACTGCCCGCAAATCTTTCTTTACGAGGGTTTCCATGCAGTCAATGTTCCCCATCAGGCAGATCTTATCCCCGTATTTCTCTTTAATCTCAGCCAGATCCATGCACTGGGGCTGAATAGGATGAATGCCATTAAAACCTATTTCAATCAGGTCATCGAATATCTTCATGTGGTTTCCATCGGTGTGCTTGAATACTTTAAGCCCCATATGGTGAACATGCTCGACGATCTCGCTATAATAAGGTTTGACATACTCACGAAAATGTTTTGGAGAGATAAGCATATTTGTATTAGAGGCAAGATCTCCGTCCAAAGATATGATGTCTGCGCCAAGCTTAACCCCCAGTTCAAGTGCTTCAATCGTATAGTCGGTAACTATTCTTGCAATTTGATGCACCATGTCCGGATTTTCCATGTAGGCGTAAAATAGCTTATCCATTCCACCGACCAGATTCCAGCTTCTGCGAAATGGACACTGCAGGCTAAGCACCAGGGCCCGCTGACCTTTAAATCTTTCTGCGCAGTAGATGAGGGCCAGAAGATCTGATTCCTGTATGCTAGGAGGGTTATAACTTTTCAAGTCTGAAGCGTCTTTTATAGGTCCTTTAATAACCGTTGCTTCGCCCACAGGGCTTAGCTGAAAAGTAACGCCCCAGTCATCCCGCACGTGCTCATCATCAATTATTTCCGATGTGGGAAAGACTCTTAAGGTGAGGCCATCAATATCAAGTTCTTCAATCATTAGAAGCATAGCGTTGATCAGCTTGATTTTGCTTTCAGCATCCATACTCTGAATGTAGCCTGCCGGAGGGAGATCATCGGTAAAATTTTTGGCAATATTAATGATCGACGCTTCGTTGTAGGCCAACTCCCAGTGTGGAACCCGGTCTGGAATTCCCAATGAGAGCGCAGTTATCATTCTCTCTCTACCGTTCAACAAACCACCCTCTTGAGCCAATATCGATTTTGTTATTTATAGGATCCCGGGGAAAGACAAGGTCTTTCCCCTACATTGAAAATATATTATCACAATTCCAAACTGACTGTCAAAAAAACAAATGGCCGTCCCTTTATTAGTAACCCCGGGTTTTTATGAAGACTGCAAGTTAATAGCCCAAGTATTAAGTCAAAAAGAGGAATGCAAAACTGGTTGCAGAAATTAGGAAAGATTAGACCGATCCATCACCCTGACTGCATAGTCTTATTAAATAGCAATAAAGTTAATATTGAAAGTTGAGCCTTATAGTATCGAAAGGGCCTCGATTGGGATAAATAGTCTATAAGCTGCTTGAAGCTGCCGAGCACAGAAAGGGTCAGGTTTTGAATTATTCAGGCCCATAAAGCGTATGGGAGGAAGGAATAGAGATGCTCGATGATGATATCTTAGTTATTGAGAAAAGCCCGGGGGTTTTTGAGGGAACAGTTACCGGTAATTGGTCAGTGAATGGTAATCCCAACGGTGGCTATCTGATGGCGATACTTGCCGGCGCCATAATGAAAAACTCCGACAAGAAGTTCACACCGATCATGACTGCGAACTACATAGCCAGGTGTGTTCCCGGTAAAGCTGAATTATTTGTAGAGGAGATTTCTCGTTCGAAACAGTTTAATCGCTATGAAGTGCGACTCATGCAGGACGGTAAGGAAAAGATACGCGCTCTGGGTACATTTATGGACGAAAAAACAGATTGCGAAATAGAGCGTTATGAGACAGGTGCTCCGGAACTAGCTCCTATCGAAGACTGCATATCTATGCCAGAATCGCCACATTACACCCTCTTTAGTAATCTGGATATGCGTATAGATCCAGCAAGTGCGGTCTGGCTGCAGGGCAAAACTGCGGAAAAATCTGAACAGAGAGGCCGGGTAAAATTCAGGGACGGCAAAAACTACGATATCTTGTCGCTATTTCTCATTGCTGATTCAATCCCACCGGCAATTTTTGTGAGCCAGGGGCCAGTTTCCTGGGTGCCCACTATTGAGTTGTCAACTAATATTCGAAATATGCCCCATACGGAGTGGCTCAGGTTCATCTTGCGGACGCGCTTTGTCACCTGCGGACTGCTTGAGGCTGACGGTGAGATTTGGGATGATGCGGGAAATCTAGTTTCTATTTCCCGGCAAATAGCACAGATACGAATGATCTAGTATGAAGCAGATGGATGTAATTGATAAGAGTAAGTGTGTGAGACGCATTGCTTTTTTTATTCTGTTTGCCGAAAATAGAAAAGGCTGCCGGTGTATTACCGGCAGCCCCCAATTTAATTAGAGAGTAAATTTAACTACAAGGGCCGGATCGAGGACCCTGAAGGTAAAAGATTCGGTGATATACAACCTGACATCCTTAGCGTCATGGTCCTGGTATCCGATTGAAAAATCGATGCCCAGGTTTAATTCCAGGTCTTCGTGGTCATAGGGCAGTAGTAATGCGCCTTCCAGGGCGGGTGAGAACATGATATCTCCTTCGATTAATTCCGTAATCTGCTTGTAGAGAGGGTAGGCCCCGGCTTCATGGTTAATCTGGTGCCAAACTTTCTCCCCGGCAACCAGGTTAAGAGGTCTGGTGGCAAAGTTATCCTGGAGGACGAGAACACCGTCTGTAACAGCATCCATTATTGAAGAAGCATCCTGTCCGAATTCCAGGGTTTTATCGGCCGCCTGAGTGAGACCTTCAATTTGGCCTTTTGCATAACCATTGAAAATAGCGTTTTCTTCAAATAGGGCCGCTTTCCGGGCAGCTTCTTCCAACGGACCCAGATCTACGTCCCGGGCTCCTCTGGTTAAGTTGTCCATTTCCCAGCGGGTCAGGGTAAAGTCAGTCCTGGTTTCAACTAAAGGTTTGACTTTATAGAGGCCGGTACTGACCTCTTCAGGATTTTCTTCCAGGATTGACAGCCGGCCTTCGGGTATTACCGTGTGATCCAAACCCCTGGGGCCGTCAACATGTACTACTTTACGGGCGGTAAGAACGCTTTTAAAAACTTCTGTTGCTCTTTCATCTATTCCCTGCCAGGCTTCTTCCGTTAAAGGTGCCAGTTGGCGTTTCAGAAAATCCATAGTAATTCCTCCCATTATTTTTTCATGCTGCCCAGGTTCAGGCTGCCCTTGCCACCTGGCTTTTCCCCTTGATGAGCATTGCCTTCTTCCGAGTGGCCGATGGGACCTTCTGTAAACAAGTTTTCTCGCAGTTCTTCGTCCCAGCCGGGCATATTTCTTCGAAGCCACTCCAAAACCATGCAGACATGCTCAATTTCTTCGTCGCGGTTATGTCTGAGGATTTCTTTTAGGGCGTCATCATCAGATACATCTATTCTCTGGTGATACCAGATTACCGCTTCCACTTCTTCCCTGAGGCTGTGGAGAGCGCGGACGAAGTCTTTTGCTTCACTGCTAAGCTGTTCTGTTGGTTCTATATAGTTAGACACCTGGCTACCTCCTTATGTAAGTGATTTATACTCATATAATAAGCATATAACAGCATCTTTTTCCAGTCAAGTAAAAAGCGGAATATAGAAACTATTCTATTTTAAGCTTTTATTTGAACGTGGAGCAGGGGAAAATGGCGCAGGCGCATTTTTGACAGGTGAAGCAACGTTATGCTTCCTTTATGAATTAACATTATAATATAATAATGTCACCTGTATTAATTACACTCGGGGAAGGTTTTCTTGTGTTTTGACCATCTAAAATACTTGTCATTGGAAAACTTTAAGGTAATGTCCTATAATATCTGTAAAACGTCTATTCTTTTCTAAAGGCACGTCAGAACTGTCCGTTCCTGTTTTATGGTTTGTCAGCTCACAAGAACAGGAGTTGAAAATAAATGAAATCAGTTGTAATTTATAAATCAAAAACAGGTTTTGCAAAAAAGTATGCAGAATGGCTTGCAGAGGATTTATCGGCAGATATTTTTGAGGTTTCAACTGTCAATGTAAGTATGCTGACTGAATACGATACAGTTATATACGGGGGCAGTTTGCACGCTGTTGGCATAATTGGCGTTAATTTCATTACCAATAATGCTGACAAACTCAAAGATAAAAAGGTGATTATATTTGCTACAGGAGCTTCTCCGTCAACTGAACAAGTAGCAAAAGAAATTATTACCAATAATATTCCTGCATCCCTGCAAAGGCATATTAAGTTTTTCTATTTGAGGGGAGGCTTTGTTTACGATAAATTACCACTTACGGATAAAGTGCTTATGACCCTGTTAAAATGGAAAATACAAAGGAAAAATAAGCAGAAAAAAGCATTAACAAGAGATGAAAAAGGTATGCTGGCTGCTTACGACAAACCGGTAGATTTTACAAAAAAAGAATATATCGCTGATATAGTGAGTTACGTTAATTCCTGATGTGTTGAGGGAGCACTGGCGAGCACAAAAGGAAAAAGGATTATCGATTGGATAAGTTGAAAAGTAAAAAGCAATAAGCTTCGGGATTGCAAGATGGTTTCAAGCATGTAAACTGTTTGAAGTCACAAACACAAAAGAAACGTCTCTCTATTTATTAAACAATTATGTGGTCTGATTTATTTCTCTAGGAGGCTTTAAATAGTTGGATTCAAAGCGATGCAAAGTATTTCTGGTCTTTACCTTTGCCCTGACCTGGCTGGCATGGTGGGTACTCGCTTACCTGACCCAATCAGGATTACTCCAGTTTCAAAGCGTCCCTGGACAGGTTATATTTATTCTGGGCGGCAGCGCACCCACTATTGGCGCTTATATTGCGGTTTTGTTAACTGCAAATGAAGGCTCTCTTAAAGAATTTCATACAAGGGTATTGAAAGTTAAAGTTGACTTCAAGTATTATCTTTATGCGATCCTGGTCCCGGTTGTCCTGGGAGTTTTCGGGTTAGCTATAGCCTATTTCGCAAGCGAACGTTATTTTACAGCACACCCCATCCAGCCACTCTTTTTTTTCATCCCACTTTTCTTTACTTCTATCATTTTTGGAGGTCTTGAAGAGTTTGGGTGGCGTGGGGTTTTGCAGCCGGCCCTGACCAATAAACTGAGCTTGTTTAAAGCAAACCTGATTATTGGGATAACCTGGGCTTTATGGCACCTGCCACTATTTTACGTTGCCGGTGCACATCACGAAGGCAAACCTTTTCTATTTTTTACCCTGGGGGCCATCGGGTACAGCAGTTTTATTACCTGGCTTTATGCAAAGACAAAGAGCATTTTTCTGTGTGTTCTCTTCCATGCTTCAATTAATGCAGCAGCAGCAACCGGTTTATCAGTATCCATGGACGCTGCAGCTGTTTATCCCTATTATGCAGTCTTTGTTATGCTTTCCGGTCTGATTTTCCTCACCGTTATGGAGTATGGTTCTTCTGTGTCCCCTATAAGAGACATCGAAAATTAATGTCATTTCAGTTTCATTCAACAGGATGTAAAAACCGGGCTGCCGTCCCCCCCGGGTGTCCGTCATTATTATAAGTGCTATTTATTCGATAATTTCATACCCGCTTTTTTTCAGTTCTTCAACTACAGGTTCCTTCTGATCGGTTTTCAAGCGGATTACCACATGCGGTCTGCCGTCCCTGCCATAGGTGATAACCAGGCTGATGATGTGGAGATCCATTGAACTAATCAATGCTGAAAGCTTGCTTATTTCCCCTATTTCATCGTCAATTGCTACCACAACGCGAATTCCAGGACGATCGAAGCTGAAAACATCAATAAAAGCTTTGAAAAGATCACTTTCTGTAATTAAACCAACCAGGGAATCTTTTTTGATAACTATAAGAGTGCCAAACTTATTCTCACGCATGGTTACCGCAGCCTCTTCGATAGCAGCATCGGGGCTGATCGTAACCACTTCTTTCGTCATAATATCCTTAATCTTAATCTTCGGGTAGAGGTAGTTAATTTCATGGATTGATAAACTGGTAGCCGGGGAAGGAGATGCCTTAATCAAGTCTGTCTTTGTTACCAGTCCGATAAGCTTACCCTTTGACATAACGGGTAAACGTCTAATCGAATGGTCTTTTAAAAGTTCCAGGGCGTCTCCGACGGTTTGTTCAGGGCCAATTGTAACCGGATCGGTTGACATGTAGTCGCGTACAAACATGTTATATCCAGGCCTCCTTATTTATTATGCAGGTACGCTCGTAGCACTCACATAATAGCTTAATAATATACTAATTCGCTTATCATTTGCAGATATCCTTCATTGCTCATGTCGTAAGATCAGGTAGGGCAAGCTTGGATTGACTGCTTGCAGAGAAAATAAGCTGGAAGAACTCTTAGCGGTTTAGTATAATAGATCACTGGATACAAAAATTAATACTAACTTCTCTATTAATGAAAGGAGCATTTAATGCAGCTATTAATCATGATTCAGGGCAATTACGGGGAACGTATTGCTGAAAATATAAAGGCAAAAAAACCGGAAGCCTGGCAGGTAGATGTATGGTCAGTCCCTTCGATTACCGAAAGTATTATTGATGAACCCGAAATCTATTTACCTGGTGACTTGCAGCCGGCTGACTTGATTTTACACCTCTGTGAATCGCCACAGGCGGCCCAGCTGCTGCCTGCCGTAGTTAAAAAGTGCGGCGCAAAAGGTGTGGTTGCTTCTATTGACAGCACAGCCTGGATTCCGCTCGGCCTCCGCAACCAACTGCGCAGGGAATTAGGTAAAAAAGGGGTTACTATAGTTTTTCCCGAACCTCTTTGCTCGCTTGATGAAGAAACAGTTGGATTTTATGAGAGAAACAAAGAACCTTATACCAGCGACATTATCAGGGAGTTTGCCCGCCATTTCGGTAAACCGAAACTCGACCTGACTATTGATCAAAAAGGCCTGATCAGCGCAGCCAAAGTGTTACGGGGCGCTCCCTGCGGGTCATCTGAATATACTGCCCGTCGCATCATCGGCTTGAAAGCGGACCAATCGGTTCCCAGGGCCGGTCTGATGTGCCTGCATTATCCCTGCCTGGCATCGATGCAATTTGAGCAAACTGATAACGGTGTGGATACCATTATGCACACATCGGGCAGGGTCTTTAACGAAGCAATGGAAAAAGCGCTGCCGAAACTTAAAAAAACCGGGCAAAAATAATGTTCAGCCCTATAGTGTAAAGTGCCGCCGGCAGCTTAAGTTGAGCATTTGTTCTTTTTGGTGATAAGTATTATAGTTGGATAAGAAACCTGCTTTATGACCAGAGTGGCTAATGCCGAGTCTTTATTGGAAGGGTAAAAAATAAGGGAAAGGAAGTTTTTGTAATGGCAAACAAAACAACTGATGTTGATAAAACTCTTAAAGCATTAAAAAAGCGGCACATTAATGCTCAGCATGTAGAAAATACCGAGCAGGCGCGGGGAAAAATATCCGCCATGGTTTCCAATAATTCTACCGTCGGCATCGGTGGTTCGGTCACAGTCCAGGAGTTAGACCTGGAAAACCTGCTGTTAAATAAAGACTGCATTGTATTCTGGCACTGGCACGGAACTAACCAGGAAGAGCAGGATGCTATTCGCCGTAAAGCTATGAATGCCGATGTATATATTTGCAGTTCCAACGCGCTAACCCATGATGGCAAGCTGGTTAATATCGATGGAACGGGCAACCGGGTTGGAGCTATGGTATTTGGCCCGCGCAGGGTCATTATTATTGTAGGCGTAAACAAGTTGACTAAGAACCTCGATACAGCTATCGAGCGCATAAAAACTAAAGCCTGCCCTCCCAATGCCAGGCGCTTGAAAAAAAAGACTCCCTGTGCGGAAACCGATCAATGCCATGATTGCAGTTCACCTCAACGGATGTGCAACGTAACATCAATAATTGAGGGAAAGCCGGGCAGTATAGATATGAATGTCCTTATTGTAGGGGAAGAGCTTGGTTATTAAATCTAGTCAAAAAGCTTTCGGCCCTGGTGTTGTCCAAACAGTTTTCTTTTCGGGGCTTAGAGAAAGTAACCCCAGGCTTCGGTAATTGCCCTCTGGGCTGCAAACGATGTTATATCGTTTTGATCCAGGGGTGGTGAAACCTCTACCACATCCATTCCGATAAACTTGAGGCTGGAAAGCTCTTTAAGCAGGATGAAAAGTTCCCTGCTGGTAAAGCCTCCCGGTTTCGGGGTTCCTGTGCCCGGGGCTGTCGCCGGGTCCAGGAAGTCGATATCGAGAGTTAAGTAATACACCTCGCAATGTTGAAGGCATTTGCTGATCATATCTGCGGTCTTCTCTATGCCCAGCCTGGAGATTTCGGCAGCTGTTAATATATTGGCCTGAAGACCATTTAAAAACTCCAGTTCCTGCTGTTCAAAAGAACGAATTCCGGCAAAGCAGATGTTATTGAAGCTGAGACAATTTCCTTCCATTACCCTGCGGTGAGTGCAACCGTGAGAAAGCCTGTTGCCATCAAGTTCTTCGCACAAATCGAGATGTGCATCAAGGTGGATGACTCCCAGTTTTTCGCCATAGACACCAAGTGCAGCCTTAATCAAGGGGATGCTTACAGAATGATCGCCCCCGACAAAGGTGGGAAAACTTATTTTAAAAAGTTCGGATGCTTTTTCTTCTACACTTATAAAATATTCCTCCTGGCTTAACCTTTCAGGAGCCATATCACCAATGTCCAGGACTTTTATATCAGCCAGTGATTTTCCCTCTTCAGTTGTTGGTGAAATATGGCCCGAGACAAGCCTGATTCTATCGGGCGCTTCAGCGGCTCCCTTGCGAAATGATGTGGCTTTATCAAAAGGAAGCCCCATGATAACCACATCGGCATCTTCTGGCTTGAGAGTGTGATCATGGAGTCCGTTCCAGACTACCGGTTGCGAGTTCCTGATTTTCAACTGGATCTACCTCCTTATGAAAGATGGCCTGTAACAGCTAATTATTTATTATATTCCCTTTAAATATTTATAAACCTTTATTGGCACCGGACCCAGAGTGTATCATTTTAAGGGGCCATATCAAATCGTTCTTCTGTTTTCAGGTTGAGGAAGCACGGGGCAGAACGTTGATTTTAATCCGCAGAACATAGCAAAAATTTCTTTACAACCAGGCAAATATCTGTAATAATAATGATTACTAAAGGTCTATACAATGCAAAATTATAAATAGTATAGCCATTCTATCACAAAGGAGTAAGGTATAATGGAAATTAAAAGTAAAAGGTCGAAAGTTCCTACGCAAGGTGCCATGTTGTTAAAAGTTAATGCGCATAGCTACCCCTGTTTACACGTGGGGACGAGAAATCCTTGTAGTTATCATTGCAAAAAATGTTATTTTGAAATCATGTATTGCCACAGAAATTAGTCGGTAAAGAAAGAAATAACGGGGCCAGGATTTGAAGTATTAGTTTTGCGTATATCTTTACCAGCCCCAGGTTCCGGTACCCCCTTTGAAGGGACCCTCCAGGTTAGATGTAATCCAGCCTCCGTAAAAGTCACCTTCCTGGGCCTTTACCCTTTCACCGTCAACGTAGCAGGCTTCCACCTTCGAGGGATAAAAAGCCAGGAAATCTTTAATCGACTCGAATCCTTTTCGGGGGCTTTCATAGCACCAGGCCGCGTTTTCGATTTTTTCTTTACCAGTAACCAGGTCAAAGTATACGGCCATACCTTTAAATTCGCATATACTGGTCTTTTTTGTTTTCTGCAGCAGCTCCATCATAATATCTTCCGGTGGGACATAGAATACCGGGGGATGGCTGGTTTCAAGAACGCGGCAGCTGCGGTTGCTTGTTGCCAGGTTATAGCCGCTGTGGTTTATTTCAACCATGCCCGGGTAAACTTCGACCCGGGGCGGACGGGGATAGTCCCAGACTGATTCTTTATCTTTTTTCTTCATCTTTCTAACACCTCACCTTCATTTTATTATAGCAGTTACAGGCAACCGTGGCCTCACTGTCCGGACACCCCTGGCCGCTGATTTTGCATACACCCCTTGTTATGCAATAGAATTTTTGTTAGATTTAGCATATAGTGACAAAGTTTTAATTGTGTTTATCCCGGCCAGTTTAACAAAAATCGCAAAACAAAGGTGGTTACAAAATTGAAAAGAAGGACTGCAGGAAGCACACAGGTTTATTTTAGCCCGGGAGTCTCCCGGGAAACCGGCAAACTCCTCCGCAGGCATACTGATTGCCAAACTGTCCTTCTGGTGCACAGTTCCGGCAGCTGGTTGCAGCCTATTCTGGAGCAGGTAGTTGCTAACCTCGAAGAAAACGGATTTAACAATATTGTTTTCCATAAAGGGATCAGCCCCAACCCGCATTGTGCCGAGTGTGATGAAGGGATCAGGTTGGCCAGGGAAAATGATGCCGGCATAATAGTCGCCCTCGGAGCCGGATCATATGTTGATGCAGCCAAGTACATCGCTTCTGAGACCAATGCTGATTTTTATGCCGCAATACCGACGACTGCCGGCACTGCCAGTTATTTTAACGAGTGGGCGGTTCTCATAGATGAACAGCAGGGAAAGAAAAGTATGATTACCCGGGCACCTGATATTGCCATCCTTGATCCGGAGACGCTGACAAGTCTCCCCCCGCATCTTTCCTTGTACACCGGAATGGACTGTTTTTCACATGGACTGGAAGCCTATTTTGCGAAATCCTGCCCTCCGGTTGCAGCCAGGGAAGCGCTCCAGGGATGCAGGCTGGTAGTAGATAACCTGGAGGACGTAATAGAGAATGGAAAAGATGTCGCTTTAAGAAGTAAAATGTTTGAAGCCGACCTGTTGACCGGAAGGGCTATGATGCGAGCCGGTCTGGGTATATTACACTGCATCGCAAATGTTATTTCCGGCTTTTACCCGCATTATCAACATGGGTTTTTATGTGGTTTGCTTATCCGGGATACAGTTGAGTATAACAGGGAGACATTAACGAAAGCCAGGCTGAATAAGATCTTGCCCCTGGTTGAGCAGGTAACCGATCTTTTTAATAATCATTATAATGAAAAACCGCCGGTAGTGGTAACCAAAAATGATTTGATTATTGAAGAGAAAGAACTGCCCGGGATTGTTCAATTAGCGGTAAGTAACGTTAATGCTGCAACTAACCCGCGGCCTGTAACAGCCGATATCGTAGAGCACATTATCAGGAACAATTTTTACCTGGAGTAAGATTAAAATTCCCGCTCCGTCTTTTTAGCGGATTAAAGAGCCAGAGGAGGCATAATTAAGGTGAGTGAATTTCCAGCGGCACAAATATTAGATGTTGATTTAAGCAGTAAAAAGATAAGCAAAAGGACTCTCTCTGCTGAGACATACCGGCTCTATCCCGGTGGTTCGGCCCTTGGGCTTTACCTGCTGCTGCAGGATATGCCGGCGGGCATAGATCCGCTATCCCCGGGCAACATGCTGGTAATGGCCGTCTCTCCGTTAACCGGACTGCCGATCAGCGGTTTAAGTAGGATGACCATAACAACTAAAAGCCCACTGACCGGGGCAATCGGCGACAGCCAGGCTGGCGGCTTTTTCCCTGCCGATTTAAAAGCAAACGGATGGGACGCAATTATCTTCAGGGGGCGGGCTGAAGAGCCGGTTTACTTATCGATTAATGGTCAAGAAGCGGAATTGCGAGATGCCGGGCAGGCCTGGGGAAAGGTAACCGGCGATGCTGAAAAGGTGATTCGTGAAGACCTTGGAGATAACAACTTGCAAATTGCCCAGATCGGACCGGCAGGAGAAAATATGGTCCGTTATGCTGCAGTGCTAAACATGTGCAACCGCGCCAACGGGCGTAACGGCACCGGAGCGGTTATGGGGTCTAAAAATTTAAAAGCGGTAGTGGTAAGGAAAAAACCGAAGCACAAACCGGTGGACAGGGAACCATTTAAAAAGCTGGCTTCGGAAACAAAAGCCAGGATGGAAGAAAACACCGTGGTTAGTAGCCTGGCCGAGCATGGTACCGATAGCGGCCTGATCGGGCTTCACCTGGAAGGCTACCTGCCAACCAGGAACTGGTATTCCGGTTATTTCCCCGAGGGCGCAGAAGATATCACTGGAGAAACTATGTCCTCAACAATTCTTAAGGGCAGGGATACCTGCCATGCCTGCTCGGTAAGATGCAAAAGAGTAGTGGAAGTTCCGGGCATGGTTGACCCGCTTTACGGCGGACCCGAATATGAAACCTGTGGGGCTCTTGGCTCTTACTGCGGAATAACAAGCCTGGAGGCAATCGCAAAAGCCAACCAGCTTTGTAACATGTATGGCCTTGATACTATCTCATGCGGCGGCACGATCTCTTTTGCCATGGAATGCTACAAAAAAGGGCTGATTGACCAAAAAGACACCGGCGGGCTGCAGCTTACTTTTGGTAATGAAGAGGTAATCTTTGAGTTAATCAGGCAGATAGCTTATAAAGAAGGCTTTGGCAAGCTGCTGGCCGAAGGCAGCCTTGAAGCGGCCAGGCAGATCGGGGAAGAAGCTGTTGCTTTGAGTATTACCGCTAAAGGCCAGGAATTGCCGGCTCATATGCCCCAACAAAAACCTTCGCTGGGAATAATCTATGCTGTTAACCCATTTGGGGCCGACCACCAGTCCAGCGCTCACGATACTGTTCTTACCGCAAGCCCGAAAAACAGGATCAGGGAGTTCCTTCACCAGGTTGGGATCTGGAAAGGATACAGCCCTGACGATATCCAGACCCTTGATGAAGAAAAAGTGCGGTTTGCTTATAACACCCAGTGTTTTTACTCCCTTGCCGACAGCCTCTGCTTATGTCAGTTTGTGTGGGGTCCCTGTTGGCAGCTCTACGGTCCTTCGGATCTGGTGGATTTATGCCGCAGCGGACTGGGCTGGGAAACTTCCCTTTATGAACTGATGCTGGTGGGGGAGAGGCGGATCAACATGATGCGATTTTTCAACTCCCGGGAAGGCTTTACCAGGGAAGACGATGCCCTGCCCGAGCGGTTATTTAAACCTCTACCTGACGGACCTTCGGAAGGGGTGGCTCTCAACAAGGAAGATTTTGAAAGCGCAAAAGACCTCTACTATAAATTTGCCGGATGGGACCGTAAAACCGGTAACCCCAATGATTACACCTTTAAAAAGCTTTCCTTAGACTGGTTATTGAGAGTAAGGTAATACATTGCGGTTAATTGGGACAGGGAGAAGTATCTTGTTATCTCATTTTTACAGTGCCCTCTCAACCATACCTTTGCTTCCTCCCAGTACCCCTGCCAGTTGTCTAATGTTTGTTTTTTCAGCATCATAAACTCCCTTAACTTAGCATGGCACAGAAAGAAAAAAAAGGACAAGAGAAACGTCCCTTTGTCCTCCTTCTGTACTGCTTATTGAAAAAGCTCTTTCTGCAACAGTTCTTCCGGTCTGCCGAAAAAGAAGATAATCAGGTTAATGATTGCCAAAACCAGGAAACCGGCCAGACCCATCACACCTGTAAGCAGCGGTGTTGATCCGGTAAGAGGCATAATGGCCAGACCGGCCACAGCATTTAAGGAGCCATGCAGGATTGCTGCGGCAATAACACTGTTGGCTTTTATGGTTATATAGCTAAACATCGGGGAAAGCAGGATACACCACATCGTCATCATGAATACCCCGGCAATTTCAAAGCCCGGGTAATTATGGCCCATTAATATCAGGGGCGCATGCCAGATGCCCCAGATAAAACCGATAAAGATGGCAGACTTCCAGAACCCGGCGGAAGCTGTTTCCTTCAACAAAAAGCCTCTCCAGCCAAGCTCTTCACCAAAGGCAGCAATGGCGTTGATAGTAGGCCCCGCAATAATTCCCTGTAAAAGCATTAGCCAGAACATGGCGACTGGTGAAAACGGCACTTCGTCCATCATATCTTCTGTGACAAAGTCACCAAGGTACTCAGTTAAACCGACCATTTCAGAAGAGTAGCTTACCCCGGGCAACAATAAGCTACCACCGATTGTAGCGAAGGTAATTAGAACAGGTAGCCCCCATGCCACCAGGAGCCACTTGTTTATATTTGTATTAACTCCATAGGTCTTCATAACCGGTTGCTTGTATATAAACTTTTGCACGATTATGGTGCAGAGTAGGGGAAAAAACATATATATTATGGCAAAAACCAGGGAAAATGGGGTGCCCCATTCCAGGCCGGATAAATAAAAAAGCCCTGCTGCAGTCCAACTGATGAGGAGGGTTAGGCTTATAAAGATAAATATCTTTTTCCTGTCCATTTTTATGACTCCTTTAGGTTCTGCCTGTATTATGTCAATTTCTTATAGCAGAAAACAATGGTTTAAATTCGGCGGAATAAAAAATATTTCCTTCTAATTATTGAAAAGGCTGTCTATCAACTACTTTTCAAGTTCGGCAGGTATATCATTTGAAGCACCCTTTTTTAGTTTATTATTCAGGAGTATTTATCAACCATGTATATTATAGCAGGGCCGGGATAAAAAATCCCCTCCCGAAATGTAGTTTCAGTTTGACTCGGTTATACAAACCTGATTGCAGCTCTGGTTCTGCCTGGTTTAGAACTTTTCCCAGCATC
>SKZS01000123.1 GCA_007127255.1 Syntrophomonadaceae bacterium
AGGAGATTTCAGTATTGCAAACAACCCACAAATTCTATTATGAAGATTCCCGGGAGATGAGTTCTGTTAAAGACAACAGCATTGACCTGGTTATAACTTCCCCGCCATATCCAATGATAGAAATGTGGGATAAGCAGTTTGCTGAACTTAATCCCGATATTAGCATAGCCCTGCAAAGTGGAGATTATGGCAGGGTTTTTGAAGCAATGCACTGTGAGCTTGATAAGGTTTGGGGAGAACTGTTCAGGGTAATGAAAGCTGGTGCCCTGGCGTGCATAAATATTGGAGATGCAACCCGGACATTTCATAAGCGGTTTCAGCTTTTTGCCAATCATGCCCGGATTCAGAAAAGATTTATCGATCTTGGTTTTGATATTTTGCCCCTGATTTTATGGCGCAAGCAAACTAATGCTCCCAACAAGTTTATGGGTTCGGGAATGCTCCCAGCCGGTGCTTATGTAACTTTAGAACATGAGTATATTTTGCTTTTTCGAAAAGGAGAAAAAAGGATTTTTCCCACAGGAGAAGCGAAACTTAACAGGAGGCAAAGTGCTTATTTCTGGGAGGAGCGCAATGCCTGGTTCTCCGACCTGTGGGATTTTAAGGGAACGAGGCAGGGAAATAATAATTGTGAGAGGCGCAGCAGGAGCGGGGCTTTCCCCTTCATTTTGCCATTTCGCCTGGTTAATATGTATTCTGTGTTTGGTGATACAGTAATGGATCCTTTCTCCGGAACGGGGACAACCGCCCTGGCAGCGATGGCTTCAGCCAGAAACAGTATTAATGTTGAGCTGGAAAGCAGTTTTTCAAATCCGTCCAGGGAAAGAATTGCAATTGAAGGCCCCGGGTTAAAACGTCATAACCAGGAAAGGATCAGAGAGCATCTTAAATTTGTGAAAAGATATGAATGCGAGAAAGGAAGCTTGAAACATATAAACAACTATTTTGGTTTTCCCGTTATGACCAGGCAGGAAACAGATCTGAAGTTATTTTATCCTGAGCCTGCTGTTGAAATTGAAAGGGACAGTTTTCAGGTCTCGTATTTTGAGGATCAGGAAATGCAGACATTTAAGGCGGAAGACTTAATACAGGATCAGCTTCGTTTTGCTGATGGGATAGAATCTGCTGATTAGTAAAAAAACAAGCAGATCATTGCCCTGGGAGATCAGAGGCCCGGTCAGGTTTCTTTTTTCCGCCTCCGGGTTAGCCTTTTGCCCTGAATGATCACTTCTGAACCGTATTTCTTCCGTAATTTGTCCCTTGCTGCCGTCAATTGATTCTCCCGGTTATTTTCATGTGCTGCTTGCAAAAAAGATACTTGAGAGCCCTGTTCGAGTCCCGAGACCTGAACTCCTGCCAGGCGCCAGGGAGGCTTTCCACAGTGGACGATAAACAGATCCTTCACTGACCGATAAATTTCTGAATCGCTGCATACCGTATCGGGCATTGTTTTGCTGCGGGTGATGGTTTTGAAATTTTTGAAGCGCAATTTAAGGGTAACAGTTTTGGCAGTAATCCCTGATGATCGCAGGCGGTACCCTACACCTGCTGATAGCTCCATTAGGATAGCTAAAATAGCTTCACGGTCGTAAATATCTTCAGGGAAAGTTGTTTCTTCCGAGATTGACTTAGCTTCGTGCTCAAGCTCAAGTTCCCGGTCATCGATTCCGTGAGCATAGTAACGGATAGTTACAGCATTATTTCCGAGCACCCGGGATAATGACTCCGCAGAATACAGTGTCAGATCTTTAACTGTTTTGATTCCAATTATTTTTAGGTTGTTTTCTGCGACCGGGCCGATCCCGGGCAGCGCCCTGACTGAAAGCGGCCACAGCAGGCCTTCTATCTCTTCCGGCCAAAGAGTCCCGGTGTTGTTTGGTTTGGCTTGTTCGCAGGCGATTTTAGCCAGCAGCTTATTGACCGATATGCCGACGCTTATCGGCAGGTCGAGCTCTTCTCTTACTGCAGTATGAATGGCATTTCCAATATCGCAGCCGAATCCTTTATTTACAGCCAGGTATGCTTCGTCAATGGAAACAAATTCAATATCCGGTGTAAACCGCTCAAATATTTTTCTAACTTCCAGAGAAACTTCTTTATAACGGGACATACGCCCCCTGACAACAACAGCTTCAGGGCAGAGGGCGAGGGCTTTTTTCATGGGCATAGCTGAACGGACCCCATATTTCCTGGCTTCGTAGGAACAGGTTGAGACGACCCCCCTGCCTTCAGGACTGCCGCCGACCAATACCGGCCTGTTCCTCAGCTCAGGATTGTCAAGCTGCTCGACTGAAGCAAAGAAAGCGTCCAGATCACAGAGTAGTATGTCACGATTCTTCTTCATGGAGTTATCGTAAGATTTTTTACAGGCCCTGTCAATTAATGATCGATTTGAGGTATTTCTTTAACGGATAAACGGATTACAAGACAGGCTGCGTTATTGACGTGCTTTGAAGATCCGGCAATTTTGTCATCACCTTGCAGAGGCATTGTTAAACTGGTAAGTTTTATATAGGTCAACATTTAGATAATAAATTCGGTTAAGATAATAATTACAAGTGCAGAGGTTCTTTAGACCCCATTAACAGCTTTCTCAATTTTATGCCTGGAAGATGACAGGCCGGGGGAGTAGAAGTGAGTGGCGACATGAACATACGAAAAAAGGCTCCTGAAGATTTTGCCGGCAGGGCGCAGGTTGGATTGAAAAGTGTTGTGCCGCCCCATCCTTTGGCTGTCTTAATGCTTGGTGTTGTTTCCCAGGTGAGCCAGGTTCTTTTTTTGCGGGAACTGTTGATGGTCTTTCACGGCAATGAACTTTCTATCGGGTTAATCCTGGCTGCATGGTTGGTCTGGGTTGGTGTTGGCAGCCGGTTGGGAGCAATACTGGTTGAAAGGTCTAATCGTTCCCTGTTTCTTTTTTCCTGCAGCGCCGCTGGTGTTCTGTTTGTAGTTCCCCTTACAATTTTTGCAATGCGCGTTTTGCGTGGTTTTTTTGATCTGCCTCCGGGCGCCTATCTTTCCCTGTTCGATATGGCATTATCCTGTTTTTTGTTGACAGCGCCTGCCTGCCTGATTATAGGGGCACAATTTGTTATATTGTCGAAAATATGGAGGGAAAGCGATCGTGCCGAGGATACTTCGGGGACAGGTAAAACCTATGTAGGTGAAGCATTCGGCAATATGTTGGGCGGCATCCTCTTTACCTTTATTTTAGTTCATTATCTTAATGCTTTTCAAACTGCTGTCCTGGTCGCTCTTCTTATGATAGGCACTGCTATTTTTATGAACCGCCAGGTTGTTCCTGCAGGTTTAAGACGGAAAGGGTTTCAGCCGCCTTTGCTTATCGGGTTAATTATCCTGGCCGCAGCGGTATATCCCCTGTTTGAAAGGCTCGATCAGCAGGCTTATCGCCTGCAGTGGCAGATCTATTCTCCGCAGCATGAGCTTATCGATACATACCAGTCAAAACACGGCACTATTGCCGTTTTGAAACTTGAAGACCAGTATAGTTTCTTTCAAAGTGGGCACCTAATTTTCAGTACTGCCGGGCCCGAAGCAGAACTCGTGGGTATGGAAGAGCAAGAGGCGGCCGAGTTTGCTCATTTTGCCCTGGTCCAGCATCAGAACCCCGCGAGAGTTTTACTGATTGGTGGAGGACTGCGCGGTGTGCTGCCAGAAATTATCAAGCATCCTGTAGAAAGGGTTGACTATATTGAGTTAGACGAAATGCTAACCGCAGCGGCAAAACCCCATATTCCGGAAGTTACCCTGGCCGCCTTGTCTGATCCGCGTGTCAACTTAATTCATGCTGACGGCCGTCTTTTTTTGAAAGCAGCTGAGGAAAAATATGATCTGATAATTGTTGACTCGCCCGATCCTGCTACTGCAGTTTTGAACCGCTATTATACCAGGGAATTCTTCAAAGAGGCTGAAGCGCTGCTTGACCCGGAAGGAGTTCTGGTTACCGGGGCAATATCCACACCTGATCTGCGGGGCAGGGCAGTGGCTAACCGTAATGCGGCAATATATCATACCATGAACCAGGTTTTTTCACGGGTTCTTCCGGCAGGCGGTCATTTTATTTATTATTTTGCCACCAACAGTCCCGGGCATATTTCACTTGATCCTCTTATTTTAGCGGAGCGTTATCGTGAAAGGAATATAGAAGCAGAAGGTTTTTCTGCTCATCACTTCCAGACTCTTTTAGAAGATACCCAGCTTCGCCGCATCAACTGGGTGATCCGCAACCATGGACGCAGCAGCGAAGCCCACCTGCAAGGACCTGAAGCGGTACCACTAATAATTCCTACTGTTGAGGAACAAAAATCTGAGGAGAAAAAACTGCCGCCAGTTGAGGAACAATATTTTATCAATACTGATTTTAAGCCGATTGGCTATTATTACACCCTGATGTTCTGGGATAACCTGACCCGCGGGGACCGGGTTGAAACTTTTGCCTGGCTCTTATATGTTCAACCCTGGTGGGTCCTGCCTCTATCTATAATGCCCCTCTTTGTCGTACTGGTGTTAATAAAGATGGCCGGCAGGAGAAAAAAACAGAACTCTCCTCTTGCCTTTGCCGTACTACTTGCGGTTTTTACAACAGGTTTTTCGACCATGGCTTTGCAGGTTGCCCTGTTGTTTTCATTCCAGAGTATTTACGGTTTCGTCTATGAAATGGTAGGATTGATAGTAGCCCTGTTTATGTGCGGCCTGGCCGTTGGGGCGTTTCTTACCAATCGCTTTATTAAGCGAAAGGCTGAATTAAATCTGCTGGCTGTAGTGCAGCTTGGAATAGCCCTGCTAGCTGTTTTGATTGCCCTTGTTCTTCCGGTGGCAGCCGCAGTGCAGTCGCCGTCGATGATATTTGTTTTATTTTCAATGCTTACCTTTGGGGCGGGCTTGATCAACGGGGTTGATTTTCCGCTTTCGGCAGCATGTTATATGGCCCTGAAGGGGCAGCCTGAAAAAACGGCGGGGATGGTTTACGGGGTAGAGCTATTCGGAGCCTTTGCCGGAGCTGTTTTAGCCAGCACTGTAGTAATTCCTGTCCTGGGGATTACCGCCTGCGCTCTTTTTGCCGCGATTGTTAACGGAAGCGCTTTCATTGTAATTATTATAAGCGGGAGGTTTGATAAACTATGCCGGAAAAACTTGAATTCACAGCTGGAATAAACCGCCGCCAGATATTAAAATATGGTGCCTACGGGGCCTGTGCCTTTTGCCTGGCTTCGCTGACAGGGTGTGCATTATTTAACGATAGGGAAAAAGAACCTCCGGTGGATTCAGTAAATGGCCTGGAACCTGGAATGACGAAAAAAGGCTTGATTAAAACTAAACAATCACCCTGGTTCAGCAGTCTTGATGATAACAGGGTGCGCTGTGAGCTTTGTCCCAAATCATGCAATCTGGCAATTGGCGAAAGGGGCCTTTGCCGGGTGCGGGAAAACAGGGATGGTCAGGGGTATACCCTGGTGTACGGCAATCCCGCCCTGGTGCAGGAAGATCCAGTCGAGCGTAAGCCATTTTTCCATGTTATGCCTGGCAGCAGGGCTTTGTCCGTTTCGACGGCAGGTTGTAACCTGGCCTGCAAATTTTGTGAAGTCTGGGATATGGCCCTGGTCAGCCCCGAAGAGGTACATGCTTACGATATGCCGCCTGAAAAAATCATCGACTATGCTCTCGCAGGAGGGGTGCCATCAATTAGCTATGCTTTTGGGGAACCTGTAATTTTCTATGAGTATATGGATGCGATAGCCGATAAGGCCAAAGAAAATGGCCTTTTAAACCTGGTGCATACGGCCGGTTACATCAATCCCGATCCGCTGCTGGCTCTTGCTGAAAAAGTGGATGCAGTTAATTTTGACTTGAAAGGCTTCAATGCAGAATTTTACAGGGAATATGTTGGCGGCGAACTGGAAACAGCTTTAACAAGCCTGAAGCTTTTGCGGGACAACGGTGTCCACCTGGAGGTTACCAATATCGTTATTCCTACCGTTAATGATAACATGGAAGAAATAGGAGAGATGTGCCGCTGGATCGTGAGCGAGCTGGGTCCTGATGTGCCTCTTCATTTCGCCCGCTTTTATCCCCTCTATCGATTATCCGCCCTGCCGCGGACTCCTGTTTCTACGCTGGAGAAAGCACGTGAAAAAGCAATTGAGGCAGGTTTGAAGTATGTCTATATTGCCAAGGTGACCGGGCATGATGCTGAAAATACCTATTGTCCAAACTGTGGTGAAAAAGTTATCGGCAGGGTCGGCTTTGTAGTTGAGGAAATTAAGCTAAAAAACGGATCCTGCAGCCTTTGCGAAACTGCGATACCCGGCGTTTGGGCTTAAATCAGTCAATTTCGCGGCGGTGCAATTCAAACTGGGCCAGGGAGCGCTCGTCTAAATTGGTCAGCCCGGCTTCTTTGGCCCATTCCATCGCTTCTACATATTCCTCGGAAGTGATTGCCCGGGCAATTTCTTCATATTCAAATGCCTTAAATTCAACCCGGTACTGGGCCATAATATTAACATAGGTATCTTTGGATAGGTTGTCGGCCACCCATCGGACAAATTTTTCAGTACCGGCCACACGGTTGGGCATAACCAGGTGCCGTATCATCAAGCCGCTTAGTGCTATACCGCGCTCATCCTTGGCAATGTCGCCAACCTGGCGATGCATCTCAAGTATGGCCTGCTTGGTTTTCTGTGGATAGTCGTAAGCTTCGGCCAAATTGTAGCGTTCAGCTTCCGCTCCATCCATAAATTTAAAGTCCGGGAGGTAAATGTCGACAATACCATCTAAAAGTTTAACGACTTCAGCACGCTCATAGCCGCTGGTGTTGTAGCAGAGGGGGAGATTTAGACCGTTTTCAAAAGCGATGCGGGCAGCATTGACAATATTGGGCAGCACGTGGGTTGGAGTAACCAGGTTGATATTGTGGCAGCCTTTTTGCTGCAAATCTAACATCATTTCTGCCAGTTCCTGGTCACTGATTTTACGGCCCCAACCTTCGTGGGCGATGGGGTAATTCTGGCAAAATACACAGCGCAGGTTGCAGTTGGAAAAAAATATAGTGCCTGAACCGTTATTGCCAACCAAAGGTAGTTCTTCGCCGAAGTGGGGTTGATGGCTGTAAACCATAACCTGTTTCGGGGCCTGGCAAAAGCCTTCTTCTCCGGCGTTTCGGTTTATGCCGCAGCGGCGGGGGCATAGTTCGCATTTGTCGAAAATGGCGTAGAATTGTTTAACACGATCTTTAAGCTTGCCTTCAGCCGCCAGGGTAGCATAAGCAGGCTGCCAGGTGTAAGGCTCTTCTTCGACTGCTTCTTCATGGGGGGAGCAGGCGCTGAGCAGCAGAGAGCCGCCTGCAAGGCAGAACATTCCGGCTCCACAGGCCAGGCAGCAATTCTTAATAAATTTTTTACGGGTTATTTCCACCGGCATCACCCAGGGTTGAAACTTTAGTATGTTTAAATTATACCAAGACCTCTAATAGAATAAAAGGGAAACTTCAATAAAACCCTTTATTTGCAGTGTTATTAGACGAATAAAGTTTTTCACATCAGATAATTTAATTAACGGATTAATCTTATTAAGGCTTGAATTAGCATGATAAGTATGATAGAAAGATGGTAACATATAGGAAGAAAGAATATATTTGCCTTATGGGTTGTTTATTATTTTTCTGTCATTAGTTAATATAGGGGTGCTATTTTGGAATCAAGCAAAACAAACATGGGGATAAAGTATCCGGTACAAACTCTTGAAAAAGCGCTTGAAGTCATAAGCATTATGAAAGACGGACCATATGACGGCATGCGATTGAAAGATTTGAGCGAAAAATTAGGTTTGGGGAAAAGTACTGTCCACCGCATTCTCAAAACCCTTGTAGCATATGGTTATGTTGAGCAGCCAGCCGAGAGTAAAAAGTATAGATTAGGATGGAAGTTTTTTGAAGTCGGCAGCGTAATACCCCGCCAGCGCAACCTTAACAACATGGATTTAAAAGTTCTCTGGGAACTCTGTGAAAAATATGAAGAGACTGTCAACCTCGGGATTAGAATCTATAACAAGGTAGCGATCATTGCCAAGGTAGATCCCCAAAAGGTTTTATTTAAAGCGGGTC
Organism: Syntrophomonadaceae bacterium; assembly: GCA_007127255.1. GTDB lineage: Bacteria > Bacillota > Dethiobacteria > DTU022 > DTU022 > T3SED10-7. Next base: position 8,120 of record SKZS01000123.1, read on the forward strand.
CATATCTGGGTGAGCACGAGCCTTTACATGCTACTGCCCTGGGGAAAGTCCTGCTTTCAGATCTCGAGGACAATGAAATTACAAAGATAATTGGAAACAATTCTTATGAAAAGTATACTGATAATACTGTGGCGAACTTTGAGCAGCTCAAAGAGCAGTTAAACCAGGTTCGTGAGAATGGTTATGCAGTTGACAGGGAAGAACTAACTGTCGGCCTGACCTGTATAGCCATGCCTGTATATAATTATAATAACGAGATAATTGCCGGTTTAAGTGTCAGCGGCCCTACATTTAGACTGTATCCTGATAAGATTCTGAATTGTAAAGAAGGATTGAAAAAATCATGTGAAGAACTGTCCGTATTTTTTGGTTCCATAAACGGCCAGCAGACCAGCTGATACCCAGGTATTAGCTGCCGGAAGTTACTTTAATAATACCCTGAGGCCAGCAGGTCTCTTTTTTTGCACAGAATAAGTTCTATATATAGGAATGCAGTATCTACTATTAAAATTTTTTTCAAAAATAAGCAGGATATTCTGAAATTCTGGCGAATAGAAAAAAAATACAGGGCAAAAAAGGGTTTTTTTGACGTATTTTTCTTTTCTTCAGGGATACAGGCTATCGAATTTATAAAATGCTCAAATTACCGGATCTGTATATTAATTTCAAGGAAGGATATAAAGTATGGATGAGATCAAGGAAAAAGTTGCCTCAATAACTGAGGAAGTTATTGCCCTGCGGCGCGATTTTCATGCTCATCCGGAACTGGGTTTTGAAGAGCATCGTACGGCCGGTAAGGTAGAGGAGTACCTGCAAAACTATAATATTGCTGTTAAGAGAGTTGCGGGCACTGGAGTTGTTGGATTGATAGAAGGAACAAAGCCCGGTCCGGTCCTGCTGCTGAGGGCTGATCTTGATGCCCTGCCTGTAGAGGAAGCTAATGATGTTTCCTATTGTTCGGAATGTCCTGGAGTAATGCATGCCTGTGGGCATGATGCCCATACAGCTATTTTGCTCGGAGCGGCCAGAATATTAAGCAGTATGAGAGAAAAACTGGCCGGGAGCATAAAGCTGGTCTTTCAACCAAATGAAGAAAACGCCGGTGCCCTGACTATGATCGATGAAGGAGTGCTTGAAGATCCACCGGTCGATGCGGCAATGGGCCTGCATGTTTGGACCCCTTTACCTTCAGGCAAGATTGGAGTATGTTCGGGAGCAGTAATGGGCGGACTGGAGATTTTCAAAATCACAGTTAAAGGAGTTGGTGGCCACACGGGTTATCCGGAGGCAGCAGTTGATCCGATTATTGCTGCATCAGACATAGTTTTATCGGCGCAACGTATTCAGACCCGTGAAATTAGCCTGGCAAAGCCTACGGTGATCGTATTCGGATCTATTTCCGGGGGGACCAAGGCCAATATTATCCCTGATACGGTTACCCTGGAAGGGTCGGTTAGAACTTTATATGCCGACAGTGAAGAAATAAATCCGATGAAAAAACTGGAGAGCCTGGCCGTGCGGGTAGCCGCTGTTCACGGTTGTGAATGCGAAGTGGAATGGTACAGGGAGAATATTCCCCTGGTTAACGATACAGAGTTAGTGCGGTTGGCTTCTGCTGCTGCATGTGAAGTCACCGGCAGCGAGTCAGATTTAAATGCACTTTCCTGTATGGCCAGTGAAGATTTTTCAGAGTTTTCCAGCCGTGTGCCCGGTGTTTTTGTTTTTCTCGGAACCGGAAATGAAAAAAAACAGAGCCATTATCCTCACCATAATCCGCGTTTCAACATTGACGAAGACACTTTGCCTTTAGGAGTAGAACTATTTATCCGGTTCGCCTTAAGGTTCTTTGACGAATGGGAGGTGAAATAAGCGTAAATCATACTTAAAAGAAATACGCAAACCAGTATGCACTGAGTAAAATATTAACCTTTAGGGGGTATGTACATGATTGGTAAAAGTAAAATCTATTTGTTATTTTTAATTGTGGTTTTAACATTCGGTATGTTGATGGTAGCGGGATGTGCCGAGGAAGAAGTTCCCGTAGATGTTGACGAGCCGGATGAAGAACCGGTAGAGGATCCGGAAGATGCTGTACTGGATGAAGTTATTACAGCCAGCCTTGCTTCTGAAGAAATTGAAGGCGACTTCATGACCGTCTGGGCGGATAATTTTGCCGACCACATGTATGATTGGTCAGACGGCATGTATCAACTGGATGTCTATCCTTACGGTACACTTGGCGATGCCCGCGACATTAACGAGTTGGCCCAGCTGGGTGTTGTAGAGTATGTTTTCTCCGACTTCGCCTGGATCGGCGCTTTTGTTCCGGAAGCTATGGTTTTTGGGCTTCACTATCTCTGGCCTGAAGAGCGGCCCTGGGAAGTAATGGAGTGGGTAGTCCGCAATGGCGATACAATGGATATTCTTGAAGAAAGCTATCGCCGGGAAGGCCTGGTTCCGCTTAGCATTATGTTTGAAGGCTGGCAGTGGATTACATCTGATAGCCCAATTAGAACAGTTGATGATATGAGGGGATTCGATGTAAGGATCATGGCATCTGACATGCTGGCCGAGCAGTACCTGGCCTTGGGAGCATCGCCAACACCGATGGCTTACGGCGAGGTTTACAGCGGTCTGCAAACCGGCCTCATTGACGGGCAGGTTAACCCGCTTTTTGCAATCAGAAGTATGAATTTCTACGAGGTTCAGGATTACTTTACCCAGATTTATGCTGAAGTTTTCGTAGGCATCCCGACCATTAACATGGTTTTCTTTGACTCCCTGCCTGAGGCAGTGCAGCAGGAACACCGTGAATGGTGGGCTGATGCTGTGATTCCTGCAGCAGACTGGATTAATGATCGCCATGAAACCGACCTGGCAGCAATGTTAGATGATCGTCCTGAAATAGAGGTAATTGAAGTAACCGGAGCAGATCAGGAAGCTTTCAAGGAAAGAGCCATGGTAGCACACGAGGCTTTCTTTGAGCAGGGTGGTCCAAATGCAGAAGCGATATATAATGCTTTGATTAGTGATATCGAGCAGGCCAAGGCCGAGCTGGGTATAGAGTAAGTTGAGCAGTAACCTACAGCAAGCCCTGCAGCTTTAAAATAGCTGCAGGGCTTTTTAAAAGAGAGGTTATGAGTATGAAAAAATTTTTTAAGATAGTGGGCACTATCGTTGACTGGTTTGAGGTAGCAGTTCTCAGCATTGGGGTTTTCATACTGGCGGCCTTACTTATTGCCAATGTTATTGCCCGCAACTTTTTCCGCAGCATACATTATGCAGAAGAGGTTTCAATGATACTGGTGATTTTCATTACTTTTGTAGGTGTTAGCTACGCTGTTCGTAAAGCAAGGCATATCCGCATGGGCGCCATTTTTGATGCCATGAACCCGAAAATCAAAAAAATTATGATCTATATTATTGCCGGTTATAGCGGTGCGGTTATGTTTCTGATGGCATATTTTTCATATCACTACGTGGTATCAGCATATAATACGATGCAGGTGACTGCTTCACTGCGTATTCCATACTGGCTTGTAGTAGTAATAGTTATTATTGGTTTTGCTTCTGCAGGCATCCAGTACCTTCGGACAATTGTAAAAAATATTTTTGAAGAAGATGTTTGGCTGTCACCTGAACAGCAGAGTGAGTACGAAGCTGAAGGTTAAAAGTATCTTTGAAAGGCGGTGAGATATAGTTGCTATTTTTAGGTCTTAGTATGTTAACAAAATTATTACTTGGCTTTCCCTTTATGGTTGTCCTTCTCGGTTCATTGATCCTGTATTTCTGGATTTATATGCCGGGTTTTAATATGCACGTTTTGGTGCAGCAGGTCGTAAGCGGAATAAAGCCGCCAGCCCTGGTTGCAGTACCCATGTTTATTTTAGGAGCAAATATAATAACGTCCGGTAAAGCGGCAGAAAAACTGATTAATATGGTTAAGTCATTTGTCGGGCACCTTCCCGGTGGCCTGCCGATTACAACCAATGCCAGCTGTACAATGTTCGGAGCGGTATCCGGTTCAACCCAGGCTACTGTTGCGGCAATCGGTGGAACCATGCGACCAATGTTATTACAGGCGGGATACCCCAGCTCTTTCACCCTGGGTTTGATAATCAACTCCAGTGACATTGCTTTTTTGATTCCACCCAGTATTGGTTTTATTGTTTACGGGGTTGTAACCGGCACCTCCATCGGTAAATTATTTTTGGCCGGGATTGGGCCGGGGATACTGATTTTTTTACTTTTCTCCCTCTACAGCTTTTTATATTCCAAGTATAAAAAGGTTGGGCAGCTTCCCAAGGCAAGCTGGAGTGAAAGGGTTAATGCCATTAAAGAAGGCATGCCGGTCATGGGTTTCCCGGCAATTATTGTCGGCGGAATTTATGCCGGTATTTTAAGCCCCACCGAAGCGGCAGCTGCTGCAGTGGCTTATGCAATCTTTTTGGAACTGGTGGTCTATAGATCTCTTACAGTTACCAGCTTGATTGATAGTTTTTTGCAAACCGGGGTAATAACCGGGGTTGTTTTTATCCTGGTAGGTGCCGGTCAAGTCTTATCCTGGATGCTGAGTTTTTTAAGGATACCACAACAGGTTCTGGGGCCACTGTTTGGCGCAGATCCGACATACATAACAGTAATTCTGATTATTGTAGTATCTTATTTTGTAGCCTGTATGTTTGTTGATCCGATTGTGGCAATTTATGTCTTAAGTCCCATCTTTGCGCCTTATGTAATTCAGGCCGGTGTGGATCCTATTCTGTTAGGGGTTCTGGTTACCCTGCAGGCGGCAGTAGGTTCTGCTACCCCTCCTTTTGGGTGTGATATATTTACAGCCCAGCTGATTTTCAGACGGCCTTACTTGGAGGTTATCGGGCATACTCCTCCATTTATTCTTATCTTAATCCTGGTAACCATTATTTTAGTGGCTTTCCCACAGATAGCCCTGTTCTTACCGGACACCGCATTGTTATAGGGTGCAATGTTTTACAATTTTTAAAGGAGGATATATATAATTGTGATCTACCAGGCCAGGCCGGGCCAGGTTAGTTATGGGGAAGCAATCGGTATATTATTGCTCGATAGCTGTGCTCCTTTTATCCCTGGCGATGTGGCAAATGCAACAACGTACAATTTCCCGGTACGCTTTCAGCGAGTTCCCGGGCTGACCGTGGAACGGATCTTTAATCATGATATGTCTTTATTGGACGATATAACCGGGGCGGCCATAGAATTACAGAATAATGGAGTGCGGGCGATAACCGGTGATTGCGGTTTCATGGCTATATACCAGGAAACCCTGGTGGAGCAGCTCAATGTACCTGTATTTATGTCAAGCCTCCTGCAGATTCCATTTATGAGCCGGCTAATTGCTCAAAAAGATAAAATTGGTATTATTACGGCTAATGCCGGTGCTCTTAACCGTGAAGTATTAAGTGCCTGCGGAGCAGATCTGCCCGGTAAGATTGAGATCAGCGGTTTGGAATCCTCTCAAAACTTTAGTGCTGCAATTATAGAGGAAAAAGGTGAATTGGATGAGGAAAAAGTTGAAACAGAAGTAGTTGCCGCTGCGCTAAATCTTGTTCGAGCTGCCCCGGATGTTAAAATACTGCTCCTGGAGTGCAGTGTACTACCTCCTTATGGTGCGGCTGTTCAAGGGGCCACTGGATTACCGGTATTTGATTTTGTGACTATGATTAATCACGTTTACAGTGCAATAGTAAAACAGCGGTTTTATGGATTTATGTAATAAATAATTGGATTGTTATGGCTGGATATGGCAATGAATCCAAAGGTTTTAAACAATATTAAAGCAAGAAGCTTAGTATTACTCAATTGTGAGAGGAGGAATGCAGATGGGATCGGTATTTGCTGCAGATGAATACCGGCAACGGATTCGTAACACTAAAGAGAGTATGAAGAATGAAGGGATCGACCTGTTAGTTGTATCACAACCGGCCAACATGAACTACCTGACCGGTTATGACGGGTGGAGTTTTTATGTTCATCAGTGCCTGCTGCTGCACCTGGATCAGGATGAACCACTATGGCTGGGACGGGGAATGGATGCTAACGGCGCCCGCCTGACTTCATTCCTGGCTGAAGATAATATCATAGAATATGCTGATGACTATGTACAGTCAACCGTAAAGCACCCGATGCATTTTGTTGCCGATGTTATTAAGGAAAAAGGGTGGGCAAAATGTGTGATCGGAGTGGAAATGGACCAGTTTTACTTTACTGCCCGTTCTTACGTTGAGCTAAAAAAATCGCTGCCTGCTGCAAAAATTGAAGATGCCAATGGCCTTGTTAACTGGGTGAGGGTTGTTAAATCGGAAGCGGAAGTAGAATTTATTAAAAGGGCCGGGAAAATAGCGGTTAAGGTTATGGATACGGCCAGGGAGGCAATCAAAGTCGGCGCACGTGAGTGTGATGCTGCTGCCGCAGTAGCTTATGCCCAGTATGCCGGGACCAAAGAATTTGCCGGAGATTACCCGGCGATAGTGCCGTTGATGATGGCCGGCGAAGCGACAAAAGCCCCTCACCTGACCTGGACTGAAAAGGTTTACAAAGATGAGGAAGCAATTTTACTTGAATTAAGCGGGACCTACCGGCGCTACCATGCCCCGATTGCGCGGACAATTTATCTGGGCAAGAACCCGCCTCAACTACTTATAGATACGGCAGAAGTAGTTTTAGAAGGTCTTAATTCAGCACTGGAGATGGTCAAACCGGGTGTAACGGCAGAAGAAGTTGAAGCAGCCTGGCGCAGAGGAATTGCTCATTCAACAGTAGTTAAAGAATCAAGAATTGGTTATTCTATCGGGTTGAATTATCCTCCGGATTGGGGCGAACAGACAATAAGCGTGAGACCGGGAGACAAGACAGTACTGGAACCGAACATGATGATTCACTTGATTCCGGGCATCTGGTATGACGAGGTTGGTTTTGAAATTGATGCTAC
>SKZS01000057.1 GCA_007127255.1 Syntrophomonadaceae bacterium
CTGATGAAATGTACATTTTGTCCCCAGGGAACAGGTGAAAACGAAGCCTTAAACAGATTGGGACGAATCAGCTGGCCGGAATATAGCTGGGCTCAGGTTGAAACTGCTTTGAGCAAAGCTAAGGATAAAGGTTTGGAAAGGATCTGCCTGCAATCGGTCAGGCACAGTGAAGGCATCGAGCCTTTGTCCGGTATTGTCAAGCGCCTTAAAACAATTACCAGCCTGCCATTATCACTTTCGGCCTGGATTGGTGACGAAAAAGAGGCATCTGCATTAATAGAAGCAGGTGCTGACAGGATTAGTGTCTCAATTGATGTGATTAATCCTTCTGCTTTTGAAAAAAGCAAAGGGGGGGTCCAGGGGGACCGTCTTGACCTGTTGCTGCGCTGTGCAGGGAAATTTTCGGGGAGAATTAGTACTCATTTAATATGCGGTCTAGGTGAAACGGAATTTGAAGCTTTGAAGATGATTGAAAGGCTGCTCCAGGCCAAAATTACTATTGCTTTATTTGCTTTTGTGCCGCTCAAGGGTACTGCCATGGAAAACCTGCAGCCTCCTCCTGTAGATTCTTACCGCCGCATCCAGGCAGGTTATTACCTGATTAATCAGGGCGAAGCCGACTTTAAATCTTTTGAGTTTGAAAATGGCCGCCTGGTTTCATATGGAGTGCCTGAGAAAAATTTAGTTGATATTTTAGCTGATGGAAGTGCTTTTCAAACCAGCGGTTGCCCTGGTTGTAATCGGCCTTATTATAACGAACGTCCGGGTGGGGTTATCTATAACTATCATCGTCCCCTGGATAAACCGGAATGTGAAACTGCCCTGGGAGAACTATTAGGTTCTCTCGGCAGCAAGGTCCGGTATGTTTAACTAAAGGAGGAAGGCCTTAAATGCGCTATCAGTGGCGTTTAATTCTTGATCCTCCCATGGGCGGGCAGGAAAATATGGAAAAGGATCTGGAACTCATGGAGAACGTTGCCACGGGAGAGTGCCCGCCGACGCTGCGTCTATACCGCTGGTCCCCTCCTGCGGTTTCCCTGGGATACTTTCAGGATGCGAGTGAGGTTGTCGATATGCAGGCCTGTGCCGATGCCGGAGTAGACGTTGTCCGTCGCCCAACCGGAGGGCGGGCAGTTTTGCATCATCATGAGTTGACTTACAGTATTATCGTGCCGGAGGTCCATCCCTTTATTAATAATGGTGGGGTTATGGATGCTTACCGGGCAATTAGCCGCGGGATTGTAACCGCGTTTAATTTGCTCAACATCCTGGCTTCAGTTACCCCTGAAGAAAAAGGTCAGGGAGGTTTCGCTCCCGGGTCCTGCTTCGACACGCCGTCTGCTTATGAAGTCCTGGTAGATCAGAGAAAAGTGGTTGGCAGCGCTCAACTGCGCCGCGACGGAATAGTTTTACAGCATGGTGCCATTATATTTAAACTGCCGAAGGATCTTTACAATAAAGTTTTAAAGCATGATTACCGTTTGAGCGAAAGTAAAAAGCAGGTAGAGCTTGGAGAAAAAGCAGCCGGCCTTAATGATTTGGGTTATGATATCAGTTATAACCGGATGACACGCGCTCTGGTTAAAGCATTTTCAATGGTTATTCCGGCTGTTTTTTCCAGCCACGACAGAAGGCTTTAAAATTTTGTTATGAAAAAGCAAATTAAGCGATAGGGAGTGTTGGTTAATGAGCGACAAATATCAAGTAGTTATAATAGGCGGGGGCCCGGGTGGGTATCTGGCTGCTTTGCGGGCCGGGTCCCTGGGTTTAAAAACTGCGGTAATAGAGAAAGATACCCTTGGCGGGGTTTGCCTTAATCATGGCTGTATCCCGACCAAGGTTTTAACCCACGGCGCTGCCATGTACCGTCGCCTGCAGACCGCCGATCAATTTGGTTTTAACATTAAAGAGATGGAGTTTAACTATCCGCAACTTCAGAAGAAGAAGCAGGAAGTGGTTAAAGAACTGGTAGATCATATTAGCGAACTGATGGAAAGCAAAAAAGTAGATGTATACTACGGTGATGCCAGGGCCCTGAGTTCCAGGCAGGTCAGTATTAAGGCTGCAAACGGTGATGAAATCAAGCTGGATACTGAAAATGTTATTTTAGCAACCGGCAGTGATGAAGTCTATCCTCCGACACCGGGTATTGATCACCCCGATATTATAACTTCAAAAGAAGCCCTGGCTCTCGAAGAGCTGCCTGCAACAATGGCTGTAATCGGTGGCGGGGTAATTGCCCTGGAAATGGCCTCAATCTTTATGGGTCTGGGTGTAAAGGTGAAAATTGTGCATCGCAGTGAGAGATTTCTGCGCAAGAATGACCTGGAGATGGTGCGCCGTCTTTCCACATACATGCGAAAAAGCGGTCTCGAGATCATGATGAATTCACCGATCGAGCTAATCGAAAAGATAGATAGTGGGTTTAAACTGACCGTAAATACCAAAAAGGGACAGGAGATTGTTGAAGCTGAAAGTCTTTTGCTGGCGGTTGGACGCAAACCTGCTTTTGGCGAGCAGAATTTAGAAAACCTTGGTGTGGAGTATGATAAGAGCGGTATAAAGGTTAACAGCAAGATGGAAACTTCTGCGGCCAATATTTACGCTGTCGGCGATGCAACTTATCCAAATTACTTTCTGGCCCATACCGCCTATCACCAGGGTATTGTTGCTGCTGAGAATATTGCCGGCAAGGAAGCGCACTTTGATGGAACAGCTGTGCCAAGCTGTCTTTTCACCGATCCCGAGTTAGCTTACGTAGGCTTAAGCGAGGAAGAAGCAAAGGAAAAGGGCCTGGAAAATATTAAAACCGGCAAGTTTCCATTTTCGGCCAGCGGTAAAGCTGCCACACAGGATGAAAAAGAAGGCGCTGTAAAAATTATAACCGCCGGAGGAGACGATAAAATTGTAGGAATTCATATTCTCGGCCCCCATGCGTCTGATCTAATCCAGGAAGGAACCCTGGCAGTGGCCAGGGGAGTAACTGCCAAAGAAATGGCAGAGCTGATTCACCCCCACCCGACTCTCTGTGAAGCAGTTTGGGAGGCGGCGATGGGCCTGGATAAAGATGCGCTGCACCTGACCAGACGATGAAAAAGCTAGGATTAATTATTAACCCTGTTGCCGGTATGGGTGGTAAAGTTGGCTTAAAAGGCACCGATGGGCCGGAAATAGTTGAAAAAGCCAGGGCGCTGGGGGCCCGGCCGGAATCTGCCCTGAAGGCCGGTTATGCCCTGCAGGTGGTCAGCGGGTTAAAAGATCAACTGGAAATATTAACCTGTCCCGGAGAAATGGGTGAAGAAACAGCCCGTAAATTCGGTTTTGAGCCCCACTTAGTCGGCAGCATTAATAAACCGAGTACTGCCGAAGACACTGAAAGGGCAGCCCGGGAAATGGCTGCACAGGGTGTTGAACTGATTCTTTTTGCCGGTGGTGATGGGACAGCCCGTAATATTTATCATGCCCTTGGTGAAGATAATATTCCTCCGGTCATTGGGATTCCCGCCGGGGTGAAAATCCACTCAGCTGTATATGCAACTACACCGCGCAATGCCGGGGAACTGGCCCGCCTGTTTCTACAGGAGGGCAGCCTGCCCCTGCGGCGGGCAGAAGTGATGGATATTGATGAAGAAGCTTTTCGCGAGGGACGCCTTTCCGCCAGGTTGTATGGGTACCTGATGGTTCCATGTGCAGGGGATCTAATGCAGCACCTGAAAATTGGTGGAGTAGGTTCTGAAGAATCTGTGCTTGAGGCGATTGCTGAACAGGTTGTTGAACATATGGAACAGGATGTTGTTTATATAGTGGGACCGGGTTCGACCACTGTCTCGATTATGCAAAAGCTTGGTCTTAATAGTACCCTGCTCGGCGTTGATGTTGTCAAAAACGGCAAGCTGCTTGCCGCCGATGCCAATGAAAAGCAAATCCTTGAGCTGATAAAAGGCAAACCAGCTAAAATAATTGTCACGGTAATTGGCGGCCAGGGTTATATCTTCGGCCGCGGCAATCAGCAGATCAGCGCAGAAGTGATCAGACAGGTCGGAAAGAAAAATATCATAGTAGTTGCTACCAGGGAGAAAGTACTATCCCTTGATTATGGGCATCTTTTAGTGGATACCGGCGACGAAGAATTAAATGCAATGCTTGCCGGTTACACCAGGGTTATTACCGGCTATAAAGAAGAGCTGGTTTACCCTTTAACTTCCTGATTTGTAACTGCTCAGCCCGATACGCCTTGGTTAATGATAAGCCGTGCCTATGGGGACGGTTCGAGCGTCACCGAAGCGAAGCGGAGGTCCGAAGGGCAGACGATGGAACCGTCCCCTTGGCA
>SKZS01000208.1 GCA_007127255.1 Syntrophomonadaceae bacterium
GACGGAGAAGGTCTGACCAAGGTTATCACTTTAAAAATTAAAGGTGCCGTTGATGAAAAGGGGGCCAGGATTATGGCCCGCAGTGTGCTTAATTCTCCCCTGGTTAAAACCGCCTTTTACGGGGAAGATGCTAACTGGGGCCGTATATTAGCTGCCCTGGGTTATGCCGGTGTTCCTTTCAACCCGAATTTAGTTGATATTTATATCGGCCCTTACCAGGTGGCGGCCAATGGCGGCTCGGTGCCGTTTGATGAAGAAGATATGAAAAAGGTACTTCAAAAACGTGATGTAACTGTTCTCATCGATTTAAAAAATGGACCGGTGGAAATCACATCGTGGGGCACCGATATGAGTCATGAATATATTAGTATCAACAGCGATTACCGCAGTTAGAAGAAAGCAGGTGGTTCATATGAATCAGGAAGCTTTAATCGGTATCCCGAAAGCAGAGGTTTTAATTGAAGCTCTTCCTTATATGCAGTCATTTTCCGGGAAATATTTTGTGATTAAATATGGTGGACAGGCTATGGTCAGTCCTGAGCTGATGGAATCGGTTATCCTTGACATGGTTTTGCTTAAATATATCGGGGTAAAACCGGTTCTGGTTCACGGGGGCGGCAAAGAGGTTAGCCAGATGATGAACAGGCTGGGCAAGAAGCCCCATTTCGTTAATGGGCTTCGGGTTACAGATGATGAAACGATGGAAATTGTGGAAATGGTTTTAAGCGGTAAGATTAACCAGCAGATTGTCAGCCTGGTTAACCAGCGTGGAGGTAAAGCAGTCGGTTTAAGTGGCCGCGACGGCGAAATGCTGCAGGCCAGGCGCAAAGAGGCTGAGCTGATTAACGGTAAACCGGAAGGTAAAAAAGTAGATCTCGGCCGAGTTGGTGAGATTATCCAGGTGAACCCGGCCCTGATTCATACCGTTAGCGAGAACGGTTATATTCCGGTTGTATCTTCTGTCGGTTCGGGGCTTAATGGGGAATGTTTAAATATTAATGCCGATCATGCAGCAGGAGAAGTTGCTGTTTCCCTTAAAGCGGAAAAATTGATTGTTCTCACTGATGTTGATGGAATTTACCGGAAAACCGAAAGCAGCCAGGAGTTTATATCTTCCATAAGCCGCAGGGAAGTAAGGGGAATGATTATGAAAGGTGAAATTAGCGATGGCATGATTCCCAAGGTAGAATCGTGCCTGATGGGCCTGGACGGCGGGGTGCGGCGGACGCATATTGTTGACGGCAGGGTGCCGCATTCTCTGATTTTGGAGATATTCACCGACGCCGGAATCGGTACCATGGTTACGCAGTAAATATGAAGTGAGGAGTATCGGATCATGAAAAATATTCAGGAACTGGAAAATCAATATACTATTAATACTTATAACCGGCAGCCCGGGTTAACTCCCTGCCTGGTAAGAGGGGAAGGCTCTTATGTATGGGATACCGGAGACAAAAAATACCTGGATTTTTTAAGCGGTCTTGCAGTTAATGTGCTCGGACACTGTCATCCGGCGGTAGTATCGGCAATTAATGAGCAGGCCCAACAGTTGATTCACACGTCGAACCTCTATTATAGCGGTCCCCAGGCTGAATTAGCGGAAATCTTAGTTGAAAACAGTATGCCGGGCGGCAAAGTTTTTTTGGCCAACAGTGGTGCCGAAGCGAATGAAGCGGCAATTAAGCTGGCTCGTAAAAACAAACCAGGTCGCTACAAAATTATAACTTTTGAAGGCTCATTTCACGGAAGAACCCTGGCTACAGTAACTGCTACTGGACAGCCAAAGTATCAAAAGCCTTTCGCTCCATTAGTGGAAGGATTTTCATACGGAATATTTAACGATTTAGAATCTGTTGAAAGGCTGGTTGACGATCAGACCGCAGGAATTATGATCGAGCCGATCCAGGGTGAAGGTGGAGTTTACGTGGCCGATGATTCCTTTATCAAGGGATTAAGAAGCCTTTGTGATCGTGAAGGGATATTGCTTATTTTTGATGAGGTCCAGTGCGGTATGGGTCGTAGCGGTAAGCTGTGGGCTTTTGAGAACTATGGGGTCATGCCTGATTTGTTAACAGCGGCCAAGGGGTTAGGCGGCGGACTGCCCATTGGGGCTATGGTGGTGCGGGATAAGTTTACAGATGTTTTGCAGCCCGGTGATCATGCTTCAACATTTGGCGGCAATCCTGTTGTTTGCAGCGCGTCCCTGGCAGTGCTTAGAACGCTTCTGGAGGAAGGTTTCTTAACAGGGGTGGAAGATAAAGGGGACTTACTCAGGCAGGAGCTGGAAAAAATAATTTCTGATCATGCGGATCTGGGATATGAATACAGGGGTAGAGGTTTAATTTGCGCCCTGGAGTTAAAAAAACCGGAAGCGAAAAATATACAGGGTCGGTGTACTGCTGAAGGTTTATTGATAAATGCAATCGGAGAACACATCCTGCGTTTTTTGCCTCCTTTAACTATTAGCAAAAGTGAACTTGAAGATGGGCTGAAAACGATAAGGCGTATTATGGTAGAGTTTAGCGCCTAGGGTAAAAATGGGAGGAGAGTACAATGGCAAAAGAAAAAGTGGTGCTGGCTTACTCAGGCGGACTGGATACTTCAGTTATCGTCAGGTGGCTTCAGGAAGAGTATGATTACGAGATTATAGCCCTGACTGCGAATGTCGGGCAGGGTGATGATGAATTGAAAGGATTAGAGGCTAAGGCGATTAATACAGGGGCAGCCCAGATTTTTATCGAAGACATCCGCGAAGAACTGGTTAAAGATTATATTTTTCCCATGATTCGATCAGGAGCTGTTTACGAGGGCAAATATCTGCTCGGTACAGCTATCGCCCGCCCGGTTATTGGCAAAAAGCTGGTCGAGGTGGCTGAAAAGGTTGGCGCGACAGCAATTGCCCATGGCGCCACAGGTAAGGGCAATGATCAAGTTCGTTTTGAGTTTGCAGTAAAAGCGCTCAATCCTTACCTGAAAATAATTGCACCCTGGAGGGAATGGAATTTAAAATCACGCACCGACTGCATGAATTACGCCTGCGAGCATGATATTCCCATACCCGTAACTGCTGAGAAGCCTTACAGCATAGATCGCAACATCTGGCATATCAGTTTCGAAGGCGGGGTCTTGGAAGATCCGGCCCGAGAACCTGATCAGGATATGTTTAGATTAACCTGCGATCCGCAGGATGCGCCCGAGGAACCGGAAACACTTTCAATAAGCTGGGATAAAGGAACGCCCTGCGCTGTAAACGGCAAGAAACTTGGCCCTGTTGAACTAATTGAGGAGTTAAACCTTATTGCCGGCAGGCACGGTATCGGCAGGGTTGACCTGGTTGAAAACCGTCTGCTGGGCATGAAATCACGCGGTATTTACGAAACACCCGGAGGAACCCTGCTGGCCTTTGCACATCGCGAACTTGAGCAGTATACTTTAGACAGGGAGACATATCACTATAAAGAAGTTGTTGCCTTAAAATATGCCGAACTAATCTATTACGGTCTCTGGTTTACCCCTTTGCGGGAAGCGTTGGATAGCTTTATCTCCAGCACCCAGGAAACTGTTACAGGTACTGTCAACATGAAACTATACAAAGGGAATATAGTTGTGACCGGCAGGGAGTCGGACTATACGCTTTATCACCCAGATATCGTGACTTTTGAAGCAGACGAGTTGTTTAACCAAAAAGACGCTGAAGGTTTTATAAACCTTTACGGTTTGCCGCTGACAGTTAAGGGCATGATGGATTGGAAGCAGAAGCTGCATTTGAAAGAGGTGGAATAGAACTGAAAAAACCGTGGCAGGGACGTTTTTCAAAAGATACAGATCAGGCGGTGCTGAAGTTTACGGCATCTCTTACTTACGATCGGCGCCTCGCTGACTGTGATATCCGGGGGAATATAGCCCATGTTGAGATGCTAGCCGAAAAAGGGATAATCAGTGTTGATGAAGCAGCGCTGATCAAGCAGGGGCTGGAAGATATTAAAGAGGAGATTGAAGCCGGCAGCTTTCCTTTTGATCTTAGCTTTGAAGATATTCATATGAATATAGAAAAGCGGTTGATTGAAAAAATCGGCACCCCTGGCGGCAAATTGCACACGGCGCGCAGCCGAAACGATCAGGTAGCTCTCGATATGCATCTTTACATCAAGGAAGAGATTACGGTTATAGGTGCCTTCCTGACTAAGCTCCAGGAAACAATCATCGATCTGGCTGAGCGATATGAAGATGTGCTGATACCCGGCTATACCCATCTGCAAAGGGCTCAACCTGTGTTATTGTCGCATCACCTGATGGCCTATTTCTGGATGTTTCAACGTGATCAACA
>SKZS01000009.1 GCA_007127255.1 Syntrophomonadaceae bacterium
AAAAGTTACTAGATAAGTTTAAGGAAACCAGACGTAAAATCTCCCCTGCTGTAAAAAGCCTGTTAAATGAAGCGGAGCTGGCAGCAGAGGGTAAAGCTGAATATAAAACATATGAAGAACTCTTTAAGACGGAAGATGATAATGAATAAGTTAATTATACTTCCACCTGCTGCCAGATATATTAAGAAAATCAGAAACAAATCACTCAAAAATGAGTTTCAAAAAGCTATAGATGAAATATTGATGAACCCCTATATCGGCACTTTAAAAACGGGAGATTTAGCAGGAATATACTGCTATAAGATCTTAAATAACTGCCGCATGGCCTTCCCCGCGGCCCGGCCGGCCACGCGGCGGCCGGCGCGCTTGGTCATCTTCTTCGGGTTGCCGCTGGAAAGTGCTGAAAAGTTGCCCGGCAGGCAGGCCGCCTTGTAAAGCAAGCCCCTGGTTTTGTGAACACTCATGGTTACACCCCCATTAAATAAGGTAAGACTTTTATTCTCTTATCATATACCGACTAAGCATTATCTTTGCCTAATTCTAAACCTGGCAAGCAAGTGGCTGCAGTCAATGCAGCTTTTCAAGATTTTTAAGAAAATTATGCTTGACAATAAAAATGGCGCAATATAGAATTAACTTGTAAATCTGAATGCTGTTCGGCCATACCAAACGATGGGAAATGGAAATAATGGATGATATAAGCCAAAAGGGCCTCGTTCGGTCTGTATCACGTGCAGTAAAGATTCTCATGCTTTTTAAAGAACATGACGAGCTGGGTATTGCTAACATCTCACAAATGCTTGGAATCCCTAAAGGCACTGTGCATGCTCTTGTTAAAACTTTAGCCCAGCATGATTTCTTAGAAAAGAACGAGAGCACTCAAAAATACAGGTGTGGCCTTGAAGCATTTAGGCTTGGGATGAGTTTTGCGATGCGCATGGATTTGCGGCGGATTGCGGCAGCTGAACTGGAGAGTTTGTGCTACAGGGCTGATGAAACTGTTCATATGGCTGTCTTGGTAAACGGCATGTGTGTAAATGTTGACCGGTTTAGTCCTAATAAGCCTTTTCTGCTCATTCCCCAGTCTGGATCGGCCATTCCTGCTCACTGTACAGCAACCGGTAAAGTCCTCCTTTCACAACTCTCTGAAGATCAACTAAATGCGGTAATTGAAAGATGCGGCCTGGTTAAGTATACCGATTACACGGTAGATAACATTGATACCCTGAAAAAACATATAGACCAGATAAGAAAAGATGGTTATGCCATATCTGACCAGGAAGCCGTTATAGGGCTGACCTGCATAGCTGTACCGATCAGGGATCACAGCGGTTCTATAGTTGCTGCGATAAGTATTGCCGGGGACACGCAATCAATAACAAATAATAACAAGCAACATGAATATATTGAAATGATCTCAGAGTCTGCAGAAAAGATTTCTTCCTACTTAGGTTACAATAGCAAATAATTTTTTTTGTCACGATAACAAAACGGTGTTCGGCTATTCTGAACGTAAATGCAATCTCTGCTGTCCGGTTGTTATTAATTAAGCTTAAGGTAACGGCATTTTGAAGAATGGTGAAAGGGGGCGAAGTATAGCTTAAATTGTAAAAAAAGGTTTTTTGGTGTCTTTAAATTTGGCTTAACAATTTAGGAGGAGAAAAAAAATGAGGGAAAAAACTGTTATTGGTATTGCGGTGCTTTTAGTTTTGTTGTTCGGTTTAATGATTGCCGGCTGTAACAATGACTCCCCGGCCGATGATGCTGTGCAGCCAGATAGAGATTACCCTGTATACACTAAAGACAACCCCCTGGTTATGACTTTTGCCATCCAGGAGCCTCCTGCCGGATCTCGGGCAGAGCGTGGTTTTTGGCTATCAGAAGTTATCCCTGAGCGGTCTGATGGCCGGATAAAATTTGAGTTTTATCACTCCGGCAGTGTATACGGAACACTTACAGAAATGGACATGGCCTTAATGGATGGCAGTTTGTCTATGGCTCACACCATTAATTTCACCAACCATGACCCCCGTTTTGAGCTGCTTTACCTGCCCCTGATGTTTGAAAACGACACTCATATCGATCGTTTTTACGATACGGATACTTTTAGAGATATGATGCAAAGTGTATATGATAATGGGATAATCCATATTCCGGGGATGAACTGGGGTAACATGGGAAGCTGGATGCTGATAAACTTCGATACACCAATAACTACTGTTGAAGATTTCCAGGGTTTAAAGGTCAGGGAACCTGAATGGACAGCTTTTAGGCCCCTCCTTGACAAAGTAGGTGTTTCAGCAGTGCAAATACCCATACCGGAAGTTTCTGCTGCCCTTGACACAGGAATGATTGATGGGGTTATTACCAACGAACCCGGCCTTGTAGGCATGGGATTGCTGGAAAAAGGACCATACATTCTTAATTCCCCCCGTCTAAACTATGATGGCTGGAACATGTTTGGAGTTTTTATAAGCAAAGCATGGTGGGATAAAGTCCCCCCAGATTTAAGAGAAATAATCCTGTTTTCACTGAGTGAAGCTTCAGGAAAAATGCGTCCAGCTGTAATTGACCAAACAGATACAATAACCGCTTTTGCACAAATGGGCGCGACAATTACTGAACTTGAAGATGCAGAATATGAAAAGTTGCTGGAATTAGCCCAGGAGTCGTGGCAGGCTACGGCCCAGGAACTAGATCAGGCCGGCTTCGATGGCCAGGCCCTGATTGATAAAATCGCAGGCATGAGAGGTGTCCCCTACAATCCTACCACTCCCTCTGACTACTATTTCAAAGATCGCCAGGGTCAGTGGTATTTCGGCAATTAACGTAGTTTACGGTAAAGGGCTCGTCGGTTTTGATAACTGACGAGCCCTTCTTTTCCCTGGTTTCACAAGGCAAGCGTAATAAGGGAGGACAGGTTTATGGCGGTTCTTATGAAAGTGTATACAAAATTCTTTGAGGGACTTGCTTCATTTGTTAAAATTCTAAGCTACATTTTAGTATTATCACTGATGGTTATTGTCTTTGCCGAAGTTATCACAAGATATCTGTTTGGAATCAGTCATGCTTTTGCTGAGGAATGGGTAAGGTGGATTCAAATCTGGACTGTATACCTGATGGGGCCGGTAATTATTAGAAGTGCCGGCCATATAAAGATCGATATCTTATTTGCCAAAATGAGCAAAAAGTTACAAGTAGCATCAACCATCATCAACAACCTCTTAATCATGGTTTACGCCGCGCTGCTTATCCTTGGAGGATACAAAATTTTTCAGCACTTTTTTACATTCGGCATTAAATCTACATCTGAATTCAGGGTTCCCTTCTGGATTCCATACAGTGTTTTGATGGTTGGCGGCATTCTTTTCCTGCTTTTTGCCTTTGAAAACATAATTAAAACAATTATTACCGGTAAAACAGACACATTTAAGCCGCCATCAGTTGGAGAAGAGAAAAGGGGTGAACTATAAATGGAAATCGCCCTGGGCATATTGATAGCTGTCTTGCTTTATGCTTTTGGAAGCTCACTGTTTATAGTCTTTGCCACCCTGGCATCAATACTAATTATGTTTGTTTACGGTATGCCGATTCAATCATATGTAATGATGTATTTTGCTGAAATAAATAACTTTACCCTGGTAGCGGCACCTCTTTTTGTTCTGGCAGGAAACTTTATGATTTATGGCGGGCTTTCCGAGCAGCTGGTTAAATTGTTCAAGTCATTTACCGGTCATATTTCCGGTGGTCTTGCTTTGGGCGTGGTCATTGCTTCAGCTTTTGTTGGCGCTCTAACCGGTTCTGCCCTGGCAACCCTGGCAGCGGTAGGCCTTATTATGTTTCCGGCCATGATAGAAAGCGGCTACAGTAAGGGTTTTAGCGCAAGCATACTGGCCAGCAGCATGGGGCTTGGATTTTTGATCCCCCCGAGCATGCTTTTGATCATATACAGCTTTTTAACCTTTGAGAATGTTTCGCGCATGTTCGCTGCCGGCATTTTGCCCGGCCTGGTTTCTGCGGGGGTACTCTGTGTAGCCATACTGATAATAGGCAGGGTAAAAAAATTACCCAGAGCTGAAAAAGTAAACTGGAAAGAAAGGTTTAGCCTGCTTATTAAATCTATCCCTGCAATACTGATGCCTGTAGTTGTTTTAGGTGGTATATACGGAGGCATTTTTACTCCGACAGAAGCTGCTGCAGTGGCCTGCGTTTATACCATACTGGTCGGCATCTTCATCTATAGAAAGCTGAACTGGAAGCATTTCATAAAAGCTGTAGATGAAACAACAAAAATAATTGGAACTATATTTTTGCTTATTGTTGCCGGAATGGTTCTTGGCAATTCTTTTATCATGTTAGGTTTAGGCCAGAGTGTTAGCTCCTGGTTCCTAGGGCTGCAGTTGGAACCGATTACTTTTCTTTTAATCACAGTGCTGATTTTGACCGCACTTGGTTGTATCATGGAAGGGATAGCGGTGCTGGTTATTAGCATACCTTTCCTGATGCCTGTAGTTACGACCATGGGAATTGACAAAATACACTTCGGAATAATTGTATGCATGTGCCTGATCCTTGGTTATTTAACCCCGCCCATGTCAATAGGCATATATGCTTCATCGGGTTTGTTTAACACCCCGATCCATCATATTATATTAGGCATCTGGCCCTTCCTGGTCGCAATAATAGTGACAGTGTTAATTATTGTATTCGTCCCGCCAATAGCTGTTTTTATACCCAGCTTGATGTGATAATTAAGGCGGGTTAATAAATGGGAAAGGAGAATGGCTTTGACACTTTCTAAAAGAAGTAACGCAGTTAAAGACGGCCTGTTCAGAACCGCGGCGCGGGCCCTAATAAAAGGCGCCGGTTTTAGTGACGATGACATTAAAAAACCATTTATTGGCATTGCCAATTCATGGACGAACATGTTCCCCGGGCATGCTCATCATAATCAGCTTGCTGAAGCGGTAATGGCTGGAGTTCAATCGGCTGGCGGAACCCCTTTTGTTTTCTCTACCATAGCAATTTGCGATGGTATAGCCACGGGACTTGATGGAATGAGGTATTCTTTGCCCAGTCGTGAGTTAATTGCAGATTCAGCAGAAACAATGGCCGGGGCGCACTGTTTCGATGCTATGGTTTATATTGCCAGCTGCGACAAGATTATCCCGGGCATGCTGATGGCTGCAGCCCGCATAAACCTCCCTTCAATAATTGTAAGCGGAGGGCCGATGCTGACCGGCTTCTACAAGGGCGAAAGGGTAAGCCTTATATCTCTTGGCGAATCGGTGGGCAAGGTGATGACCGGAAAGCTTAGCCAGGAGGACCTTTTGGCTATGGAAGATGAAGCGTGTCCGGGTTGCGGTTCATGCCAGGGCATGTATACTGCCAATTCAATGGCCAGCCTGCTTGAAGTTATTGGCATGGGGCTGCCCGGGACGGGCACCATCCCCGCTGTTCATGCCGGGCGTATCCGTCTGGCTAAAGAAGCAGGTAAAAGAATTATAAAGCTTTTGGAAGATGATATTAAGCCTTCTGACATAATAAACGAAAACAGCTTAAGAAACTGTATCACTACTGATATGCTGCTCGGCTGCTCTACTAATACCGTTCTTCATTTGCTGGCTTTGACAGCGGAGCTGGATATTGATGTTGACTTAAAAACTTTTGATGAAATAAGCAAAAAGACTCCTAATATATGCCGCCTTTCGCCTGCCGGTAATCACCATTTTGAAGATTTTTTTGAAGCCGGAGGCATGTCTGCGGTAATTAATGAAGGAATAAAGCACAACCTTTTGAAGGGTGATAATATAACGGTTACGGGAAATAATCTTCTTGAAAATGTATCCGGAACGGAAATTGAGAATAACGAGGTTATCAGATCTATTTCCAATCCCTATACTAATGAAGGCGGGTTATCTGTATTATGGGGCAACCTGGCCCCGGAGGGAGCTTTAATAAAAAGCTCTGCGGTTGCAGAAGAGATGCTTTACCATAAAGGCCCGGCGAGGGTTTTTAATTCTGAGCAGGAAGCTTTTAAGGCAATCTCAGATAATATGGTAAAGAGCGGTGATGTTGTGGTGATTCGTTACGAAGGCCCCAGAGGTGCACCGGGAATGCCGGAAATGGTGATGATCACTGCCCTGCTGGCCGGGATGGGCCTCGATAAAGATGTAGCCTTAGTAACAGATGGTCGCTTTTCGGGTGCAAGCCGGGGAGCCATGGTAGGCCATGTTACTCCTGAGGCTGCAGATGGTGGGCCAATAGCTTTAATTCAAGAAGGGGATATAATTGAAGTAAATGTCAGGGAAAGAACAATATCACTTCTTGTTGAAGAGGACATGCTGGAATCCAGGGCTAAAAAGTGGAGCTGCATAAAGCTCGATTCCGCAGGTGATTACCTGCAAAGGTATGCAAAACTGGTTGGCCCTTCTTCTAAGGGTGCCACCCTTAAGCAGCGGACCTAAAAGCAACAGAAAGGTAAGGTTAATTATTATGAAATTTATTCTTGAACAGAACAGCTGGTACGGAGACGAACCGGTGGAGATAGAGCTGCCGGAGGGCTGGACAGTTGATTATCAAAGGCTTCCTGTAGATCAGTTAGCTCCTTTAACAGGTAAGGAAATTGAGGAAAAAATATCAAACCCGGTAGCATCAAAGAGTATCAGGGAGCTTTCTGAAAACAAGAAAGAAGTTGTAATTCTTTTTGACGACATAAGTCGCCCCACACCAATTAAGCCCCTGGCAGAGGCTGTGCTAAAAGAGCTCCATGCTGCCGGAATAAAACATAAATCAATAAGATTTATATGTGCCCTCGGCACACACGGAGCGCATACCAGGATTGATTTTGAAAAAAAGCTGGGCAGTGATATCGTCAGGGAATACCCGGTTTTTAATCACAATCCATACGAAAACTGCAAAGAAGTTGGCACTACTTCTAAGGGAACAAAGGTAGCCATAAATGCGGAAGTATTAAAATGCGATCTGAAGATTGGCCTCGGAAGCATTACTCCGCACCCGTTTAATGGTTTTGGGGGAGGGGCAAAAATTATAATGCCCGGAGTGGCCTGCATAAACACCATAGAGGGAAACCACAAAACAGCAATTGTAAGTCTTCTGGAGAAAGGTTTAAACCCTGTAACCGGAATGGGCAAACTTGAAAGCAACGGCATGCGGGAAGAGATTGAAGAAGTTTCTAAGATGGTTGGATTTGATTTTAAAGTAGATGCAATCGTAAACAGTAAAAGGGAAATAGTTGATTTGTTCGCCGGAGATCCTGTCAAGGCTTACTACGAGGGAGCAAACAGGGCTGCAGAACTTTATGCTACAAATATTTCCGCAGATAACGATGTTGTGATAGTAAATGCTAATGCAAAGGCAAACGAAGCTGTAATTGCCATGTACCTCGGGGCAATGGCCGTTAAGCAATCAGGCGGTGATTTGGTGGTTATAAACCATACTCCCGCGGGACAAGTGCCGCATTACCTTCTTGGTCCATTCGGGCGGGACATTGGGGGAAGAATGTGGGTAGGCGCTCAGCCGATAAATCATGTCAACAGGGTAATATTCTTCACGCCTTATCCTGATTACAGCAGTGGGATGTGGTTTTGCTCTGAGGATAAACTATGCTGGGCAAACAACTGGGAGGAAGTGCTTAAACAGCTAAAAAACCATGACGTTGATAGCAAGGCCGCGATAATAGCCGATGGAACAATTCAGTACTTCAAGTAGCTTGTTAAAAAGAATCGATACTGTAATACCAAGTTTTGTAAACCTGGAGGAATACTTTGCAAAGGAGGAGATCACTTGGTTGTTGAGGAGCTAAACAAAGGCCCGGAACAATTAAAAAATGAAGTAATTGCCGGCGGCTGGTGCGTTTCCTGCGGGGCCTGTGTTGAACTTTGCCCCTATATAAAGGCTGTAAAAGATCGGGTTGCGGTAGTGCACAGCTGTGGCTTAAACAGCGGTCACTGTTATGCTGTATGCCCGAGAACTTTCACTGATTACAACAAGCTGGCCCCTGATTATGAAAATAGTCAAACTGACGGGGCCATCGGTTCGTATATGTCAATAACACAGGCCAGGGCTACCGAGCAAAAGATAAAAGAGCTTGGTCAATACGGAGGGGTTGTATCAGCCCTGCTCATTGAGAGCATGGGAAATAATGAAGCAAAAGAAGTGCTGTTAACCGATTATGACGGGATATATCCCCGCTGGTTAATCGGCCGCAATAGTGAAGATATTCTTAGTTCTGCCGGCTCGAAGTATGCTGTATGTCCCGGCTTGTCCGGTTTAAACCAGGCGCTTCGAAAAGATATCGAGCAGATTGACATTGTCGGCAGACCCTGCCAGGTAGTGGCACTGCGAAAGATGATTAACTACAGCGAGGTTGAAGGAAGAGAAAAGGTCGGCCTGATAATCGGCCTGTTCTGTTTTTGGGGCCTTGATTACAGTATTTATGATTATTTAAAGCAGGAATATAATATCACCCGTATAGACAAGGCTGATATTCCAAAAGATGCCGGGCTGACGGTTAGCACCGACCAGGGGACTATTACACTATCCCTGGAAGAAACTCGATCCTTTATCAGAAGCGGCTGCTATTCCTGTGTCGATTCCACCTCTGAACTGGCCGATATTTCCGTCGGGTCAACCGAACTGGACCCTAAATGGTGTACAGTGATCGTTAGAACAAAAAAGGGTGAGGACGTATTAAATAAAGCCATAGATTCAGGCCTAATCGAAACTAAGCCTTACCCGGATGAGTTAAAAACGGCCCTGTCTGAATCGGCCCTTAACAAGAAGAAACGGGTTCTTGGAAATGAAACAGACGATGAAGGCCCTGCTATTAACAGCAGCTACCTGAAAATAACTGAATCTGCTGCCAGGCTGATCGGGATGGAGGGATAATAGATGATTAGCTTAAATAATCCGGGTTCTAAAGTAATCATGAGCGGCAATGAAGCTATGGCCAGGGGTGCTCTTGAGGCAGGTGTTGATTTTTGCACTTCCTACCCGGGATCACCTACTGTAGAAGTGGCTGAATCTTTATTTAGACTTGATCCCAAGTATAATGTTTACGGGGAATGGTCTGTAAATGAAATGGTAGCCCTTGAAGCGGCAGCAGCCGCATCGTTTGCCGGGCTCAGGGCTTTATGCGTAATGAAACAAAACGGGTTGGCTGTTACTTCGGACTTTTTGCTCAGCCTTAACCATCCGGGAACAAGAGGCGGTTTGGTAATTGTTGTAGGCGATGACCCCGGGGCGCATTCCAGTATTAATGAGGTTGATTCGCGTCATTTTGCCAGGCACGCCGAGGTCCCCCTGCTGGAGCCGGCAGATGTCAGTGAAGCAAGAGATATGATGGCCTGGGCTTTTGAACTATCAGAAAAGCTCGAGACATACGTCATCTTAAGAGTTGTAACCAGGGTCTGCCATGCAAGGGGCAACCTGGTTCTAAATGAAATCCCGGAAAAGCCCCAAAAAAATGTTCAGGTTGAACCCTGGGACCGTTTTCTTTGTATTGCTCCCATGCACGGGATGGTGCACAGCAGGCAGGCCCAGGCACGACAGACTTATGAAGAATCTTTGTTTAATTCTTATACAGGACCTGATGAGGCTGAATCGGTTATTGTAGCTTCCGGCCCTGCTGTTCTTTACGCCCGTGAAGCAATGGAGCTGTTAAATTTAGATTCAAAGGTGGGGTTGTTAAAGCTGGGAACAACCTGGCCTTTGCCGCACAACTGGATCTTGGAGCGCCTGCAAAAAACCTCGAATATTGTCTTTTTTGAAGAAACCGATCCATTCCTCGAGCAGAATATTACTTCTGTGCTGGCCCAGTTTGGCAGCAAGACATACAATTTCTTCGGCCAGGCGTCGGGGCATATTAGCGGAGAGGCCGGGCCAGGTCTGGGTGAGTTAAATACGGATTTGGCGGTTCGCGGGCTGGCCAAGATATTTGACCTGCCTGACCCCACCAGCTTGCCGGAAACCGGCCAGCTGAAGGATATTCTTAAAGTTTCAATACCTGAGCGGGAAATGGCTCTCTGCCCCGGCTGTCCGCATCGTTCTTCTTTTTGGGCTATCAAGAGTGCCCTTGAACTGGACGGCAGGAAAGGCTTTGTTTTAGGCGATATAGGGTGCTATACCCTGGGAGCTTCAAAGTCCGGGTTCTGGCTTTTGCGCAGTGTTATGTGCATGGGCAGCGGAGTTGGGCTGGCAAATGGATTTGGACAGCTGTACCGCTTTAGCATGGATCAGCCCGTTCTGGCTGTAATGGGCGATTCGACCTTTTTCCATGCCTGCCTGCCGGCCCTGGTTAACGGCATTTATAACCGGGCTGATTTTATTGCAGTCATCCTGGACAATTCTATTACAGCCATGACCGGCTTTCAGCCGCATCCCGGGGTGGGTGTTAAGGCAACGGGTGAAGAGGTTAAGCCTCTCTCAATAGAAAAAGTAACTGAATCAATTGGTCTTAAAACCGTAGTTGCCGACCCCCATAAGCTGGATGAAACCATACCAGTTCTATATGACCTGCTTCAGGAAAAAGGTCCCAGGGTATTGATTCTAAGAAAGGAATGTGCCCTGAAAGCTGCAAAGAAGGAACTTAAGACATACCGGGTTATAAGTGATCTTTGCGCAGGTGACAGCTGCGGGTGCAACAACTTTTGCAGCAGCACTTTTGCTTGCCAGGCTATCAGTATCGGCACAGATTCAAAGGCAGTTATTGATGATGTGCTTTGTACAGGCTGCGGGGCCTGTGTTTTATTATGCCCCAGGGAAGCAATTGAAGAAGTTACAAAAGAGGAGGTGTCGAGCAGTGGAAAAAATTAAGGAGCCTTACAACCAGATAATTGCCGGAGTTGGCGGCCAGGGTAATATACTGGCATCGGCGCTTGCCGGTATTGCTGCAACTAAAGCCGGCTTTAATGTTGTAGTTGGCGAAACGTACGGCGCCTCCCAGCGAGGCGGCTCAGTGATGAGTCATGTCCGGCTGTCCCGTGAAAAAACATACGGCCCTCTGGTTCCATCCGGCCAGGCTGATTTAATAGTAGCCTTTGAACCGCTTGAAGCTCTTCGGGTCGCCTCTAAATACGCGAATGCTTCTACCGTGATTATAGTTAACCCTGCACCTGTGTATCCGGTTTCCGTTGCTTTAAAGGAAGCCAGTTATCCTGAGATTGAAGATATTCTAAAAGGATTAAAAAGCCTGGCCGGTGATGTATTTACTGTAAATGCCACTTCAATTGCCCGCGAGGTCGCCACGCCAAAGGTGCAAAATATAGTTATGATTAATGCTATGTCCCATTATCGCGGACAACCGGTTCAAAGATCTTACTACAATGATGCGCTTGAAGAGTTTCTGCAGGGAGCAGGCTTAGAACAAAAGGAGGCAAACAAAAAAGCTTTTCTAACATACCTGGAACTCGAACAATATAATTAGATTAGTGAACGTAAAATATTGGGGGACGTCTCATTTGCCTTATTATAAGTAAATAAGTCAAAATACACGTCCCCCGCCTTGTATCGTGTTCCTTTTGCTTAAGCAAAAGCTCGCCTATCTTCTTAATTATTCAACTTGACGCACAGTGCTGCTCTACACATATAGAAATCTTGTTTATTCTATATCGCATTAATGAAGATAATAAGACGGTCATTATTGTAAGAGAAGTCTGTAGGGGCAGAAATTGGTCACATTGATAAATATAATACGACGGCTATTATTATAAGAGCATATTATAAAGTGCATCTCTGTAAATGAAGTGAAGCTTTTAAAGCGCAGACTGCATGGGGTATAATGATAAACAATTTAGATTACAATAACCAGGAAAGGCAAGGTAAGTAATGAATAAATCCAACGTTAAGATTATGGACGGAGCAGAACCTTTTTTCTTTCCTGCCGGCAAAACAGGTTGCCTGCTTATACATGGCATTAGTGCTTCTGCGCAGCAATTCAGGGCAATGGGAGAATACCTCGCCGGACGGGATATTACTACTCTCGGGGTCCTGCTGAAAGGCCACGGCACCATGATTGAAGATTTACACAGCTATACTTATCAGGATTGGATAGATTCGGCAGAAGAAGGATTAGCCCAACTAAAAGAACACTGCAGTTCTGTTTTTTGTGCCGGCCTTTCGATGGGCGGGATAATATCCATGCGCCTGGCCCGCCTGCACCCGGAAGATATCAAAGGCGCAGTTATGATCTGCAGTCCTTATAAGATGAGGCACCCGAAATTTTTCTTTGTTCCACTGCTGAAGCATTTTATAAAGCAGATACCGACCGGCCCGAGGGCGATAAGCGATCCTGTTCCGGAAGAAGTAAAGTATCAAGATCACTCAGTACCTGCTGCTCATCAGTTAATAAAATTGATGGCGGCCGTGCGAAAAGATCTGCCTTTAATCAGGCAGCCGGTTTTGATCTTTGGTGGTAGACAGGACTGGGTTGTTGACAGCCGTGACCCCGGCCTTTATTACGAAAAGATTGGAACGGAGCAAAAAGAACTGGTCTGGCTGGAAAATTCACAGCACGTTGCTGTTCTTGACTATGATCGTGAAATAATATACCAAAAAACTCTCGAATTCATTAATAAGTATCAAGACGTGCCACGGGGACGGGGTTGTTGACACCAAAGATAATTTTCCTTCACTGGAAATGGTGTCAACAACTCCGTCCCCCCTGACACTGCGGCTGTATTCATTTAGCCGGCCTAGCTGAAACCTTGGACAGGAGAAACGTCCCCCCGTCCTTGAGATTATATGAGACGCGCCTTTGCTACTATATAAGCCTTGAAATATTACCCGGTAATATGCAAGGAATGCTGCTATCAACCAGTAAAATACAAGATAAAAATACTGGGACTTTTAATCAAAGTCATACCGTTATTGCCTCTTGCTTATTTTAGCTAATATATATATAATATATTTAGGAGGTGTATGTTGTGATAATAACAGCCACTGAATTTAAAAATAAAGTAGGCAAATACTTAAAAGCTGCCCAGGATGACGATGTCATTATCTCAAAAAATGGCAGATACGTTGCTAAACTAACTGCTGTTAAGGAATATGAATACCCGGCGACGCAAAACTTAGTTGGCGTATTTGAAAAAGCTGCAGATTACTGCATAGAGGATGCTAAGAAAGAAAGGCTGAAAAAATATGAAAGCACTGATTGATACCAATATCGTCCTTGATGTCCTTCTCAATCGCAAACCATTTGTTGAAGATGCCATTAAAACTTTCAGGCAGGCAGAAAAAGGCCAGATTGAAGCATATATTACTGCTAGTTCAGTAACAGATTTAGTGTATATCCTCAGGAAAGCTTATAGTTTAAACGAAATTAAAACATACTTAAAAGAAATGTTTCAGTTTATCAAAATTGCCGGTATAAACCCATCCATGATCACCGGCGCTTTAGATAAAGATGGACCTGATTTTGAAGATGCAGTAATGATGGAGTGTGCCAGGCAAAGCGGTATGGAAATAATAATTACCAGAAACAAGCCCGACTTCGATAAAAGCGATGTACCGTGCATCAGCCTTGAAGAATGGGTTAAGCAGCAATACTGATCAGTTCCCGAGTACATTTAAAGCTGCGCCTTATAGTGCACCCTGTTGCTTTCCTCCACAAAGTATGATATATTAATACATACTGGAGGAAAGTGTAATGGTAAGATATGATCAAGTCTACCTGGATAAGCTTGTTGTAAATGAATCATTACAAGATTATGCATCACCGAGGTCTAAGCTAACCAGGATGCTTAACTCCGGGGAGCTTCTGCATATCCGCCGCGGACTTTACCTGAGCGGGGAGGGAAGCTCTTTTTCAGTCAAAACCCTTGCCAACATAATTTACGGCCCATCCTATATTTCTTTTGAATATGCCCTGTCTTACTATAGTTTTATTCCTGAAAGAACCTATAATATAACTTCTGCTGTGTTTGGCAAGAACAAGCATAAGCGCTTTGATGCACCGGTGGGCACTTTCATCTATCGCCATATTCCAGAAGCAGTATACTTTCTTGAGTACAGGCACCATGAAGATAATGGACACCCCTATTTAATCGCCACGGCTGAAAAAGCAATATGTGATACCCTTTACCAGTACCGATGGGTTAAAAGCCTAAGAGATATTGGCAAGTTAGTCTACGAGGATTTAAGAATTGAAAAAAACAAAATAGTAAGCCTGGACCTTGACAAAATAACTGCCCTGGCCCCGGGCTACGGCAAAAAAGTAACAAATCTATTTGCAACCTGGCTTAAGAAGGAAAAGAGCAATGCATAGCGCTGTCCACGATATGCTAAAAAAATACAACTGTGTAACCCAGGATGATTATCGTGAAGCGCTGAGGGAAATTATCCAGGAAATTGCCCTGCTGGGCCTATACAGAAGCAACTTTTTCGACCAGGCTTGTTTTTATGGCGGTACTGCACTGCGTATATTTCATGGCCTGGACCGGTTCTCTGAAGATCTTGATTTTTCCCTGGTAAAGTCAGACCCTGCTTTTGACCTTGAACCATACCTTAAATTTGTCCAAGATGAATTGACGGCCTTTGGGTTTGTAGTCGAGGTAGCCAAAAAAGTTAAAAGTATTTCTACTGAAATAGAATCGGCCTTCATCAAGGCCGACACCGAAATGCATTTCATCAAAATTGGCATGCGGAAAGAGCTTTTTCCCAGGCCGGCCCGGACCGATAACCTGAAAGTGAAGCTTGAAGTAGATACCAATCCTCCCGGTGATGCTAAAAACAGTATAAAATATCACCTCAACCCTATTCCTTTTAATATTCGACTAATGGATCCCCCCTATTTATTTGCCGGTAAAGTCCATGCTTTGCTCTGCCGTGAATGGAAAGGAGGAAAAATCAAGGGGCGGGATCTATATGACTATGGCTGGTTTATTTCCCAAAAGACACCTCTGCACCTGCGATACCTTGCTGAAAGGATGAAGCAGACTGGTCATGTAAACA
>SKZS01000144.1 GCA_007127255.1 Syntrophomonadaceae bacterium
AGCTCAAACTTTTCTTTGGGTGCTCCACATTTTGGACAAAAATCGGGAGGCTCCTCACCTTCGTGCAGGTATCCACAGACTTCGCAGCGCCACATTTTCATTTACATTTTCCCCTTTCAGTTTTTTAATAGCGTTTCTTCAGCTGCTGAGCAAAAAAGATTACAATGCTACCAGCTTAAGGCTTTCGCCCTTCGAGGCCCTGGCCAGTTCCCTGTCGAGGGTTAGAATCATCAGTTCCGGAAATTCTCTCTGCAGCGTCTTTGCTGTCGCCAGGTGCCATAGTCCGGAACCTTTCAGCGGCCATTTTCTGGCCAGCTCTCTTAAAGCCATACTATCGGGCACGATATTTAACTTGCTCCACGCCCCTGTTTCAAGTATTTCAAAAAGTGTATCAGCGATCATTTCAGAGAGAAGCTCTTCTCTGCAGCTGCGGCTGATTACCGTGTAAACTTCGGCGATGGTCAGGGTCGTCACCAGGTGAACACCTTTTTGACGGGCCTTTTCCATAACCTGTTCACTGTGCCTGTCTTTAAATAGGTAAGAAAGCAGGGCGGTAGAGTCCCAGTAAATAATGGCCAGCTTTTCATTCATCTTCCCTGTCCTCCCTGATAACGCGCTGCGCGTAATCGTGAGGCAGTTCAATAGGTGAAGGAATTTCCTTGCCCCCGGCCGGTGACGGTTCAATTAAACCGCAGCTTTCGTAGTTCTTCAATCTTTCCTCCAGGGAGAGCTCGTGCCCTTCAGCAGTAACCAGCTTGGCTACTGGCTTTCCGCGGTCGGTTATGATAATTTCCATACCACCGCGCACATCCCTGATCAATTTGCTAAGGTTAATCCTGGCTTCCCGGATTCCAACATAGTTTTTCTTCACTACAACCACGTCCCAATGTAGTCACCGTCACTACATTAATTATAAGGTCCGGAATCTGCTTTGTCAACAGTTTTCGTGTACGCAAGCGCTACAATTTATTCATTTCTTAAGAAACGGGTGATAGGCCTGCCAGGCAGGAGAAAAAAGGCCTTTGTCGAAATATTAAACAAGGATTATTAAGTGATTGGTAGTAACCGTGGGAAAAATAAATTTATTTTTACGGGACCTGTTAGGGAAGGAAAGGAGATTTATAATTGTTCACTTTTGAAAATATTACACTTGAGTTCACCGTAGAAGAAAAAAAAGTTCCGATTTTGCATGATATCGATCTGCAGCTTGAAGCCGGCAAAATGTATGCCCTGACCGGACCAAACGGAAGCGGTAAATCGTCGGTGGCCAGGGTGGCGATGGGCATCTATCAGCCAACAGAAGGCAGGCTCTTTTATAAAGATGAAGATATAACCTCATTAAGTATTACGGAACGGGCCCGGCGGGGAATCGGATATGCTTTTCAGCAGCCGGCCCGGTTTAAAGGTATGCAGGTTAAAGATATGCTCGAGTATGCATTCCAGCATTCCGATGGCGTAAACTGCCAGGTTCTGCGCCAGATTGGCCTTTGCCCTGATGATTACCTGGAACGCACCCTTGACACCAGTTTGTCCGGCGGGGAAATGAAAAGAATCGAAATTGCTACCCTGCTGGCCCGTAACCCAAAGGTGCGTATATTTGATGAGCCCGAAGCAGGGATAGATTTATGGAGCTTTGAGCAGTTAATTGACGTAATTGGAGACAGCCACCGTGAAGACACAACAACCGTGGTCATCTCCCACCAGGAAAAAATTCTCAATATGGTTGATGAGATTATCCTGATGGAAGACGGGCAAATAAAATTGCGTGGTGATCGCGAAACTGTGTGGCCGCAAATAAAAGAGAGCACACTCTGTTCCTGCCGGACTGCCTGCCGATTGGGGGAAGAAATTTATGCTGACTGCCCTAGATAAGAAACTTTTAGAGGAAGTTGCCGATTTACACGATCAACCTCCGGGGGCATATAATATAAGAAAGGACGGAGAGGGGATCGAAAGGCGTTCACTGGAAGGAATCGAAATAAAAACCAAGAAAGATCAACCCGGAATTGATGTCATTGTGGCTGCAGGTAAAGAGGGATCAGTTCATATTCCGGTGATTCTCACCGAAACCGATCTTAGCGATCTTGTTTACAACACTATCGATATTGGGGAAGGTGCCGACATTAAACTGGTTGCGGGATGCGGCATTCATAACCCGGGTTCCGGTAATGCCCAGCATGACGGGGTGCACAAAATTATTGTCCGCAGGGGTGCCCGCCTGAGCTACAGCGAAAAACATTTTGGAGAAGGCGACGGTGGCGGCAGGCGGGTTCTAAATCCAAAAACCATCCTCATGATTGAGGAAGAGGCCTATGCCGAGCTTGAACTGGTCCAGGTCAGGGGTGTTGATGAAACCGAAAGGATTACTAAAGTCGAGGTTAAAGCCGGCGGACGCCTGGTTATGTTCGAACGCCTCCTGACTGATGGAGAGCAAACCGCAAATTCCGATATTGCCGTAAAGCTGATGGGAGAAGAGAGCACAGCCAGGATTATCTCGCGCTCAGTCGCCCAGGGTAATTCAAGCCAGTCTTTTACGCCGCGCCTGATGGCTTACGGGGCGGGACGCGGACATGTCGAGTGCGACTCGATAATTATGGACCAGGCCAAAGTCCGTTCGGTTCCTGAAATATGGGCCGGCAATGCAGAAGCAGAGCTTGTCCATGAGGCGGCAATCGGAAAAATTGCCGGAGAGCAGCTTGTTAAGCTGATGTCTCTCGGTTTGACTGAAGAAGAAGCAGAAGAAGCCATTATCAGCGGCTTCTTAAAATAATCATCCCCGGGGGGCCTCTAGTTGGGTGTTATTACGATATCACGTGAGTTTGGCAGTGGAGGAGAAACTATAGCCCGTTTTGTGGCTGAAAAAACCAGTTTTCTTTTAGTTAACAAGGATACAATTATTAAAGGCTTGTCTGAATTCGGAATAGAGTATCCCGAAGAAGATCCCGAGAAAACAGTCAGCAGCGAGGAAAGCGATCAGGCTGCCGACCGGTACATAGAAGCAATGCATGATTATATTTATGATCTGGCAATTCGTAACAGCCTGGTTATCCTGGGCCGCGGCGGTTCTATTTTGTTTCGTGATTACCCTCCGGCGCTGCATGTCAGGATTATTGCCCAGTTTTCATATCGTGTCCAGAAGGTGATGAAGCTTTACGATCTCAATTCAGAAACGGCAGTTAAGCTGGTCAAAGAAAAAGATCGCGAAAAAAAACAGTACTACCGCCAGGTTTTTGATGTAAACTGGGACAACTTGCGCGGCTATGAACTGGTTCTTAACACCGAAAATATCGGCCTCGAAGATGCGGCCGATATTATAGTTTCCTCCTACCAGATACATGCCGAGCCGCGGGAGGTTAAAGGCGGTCCGGGTAGTGTGGAGATAGAAAACGGGATTATCAGCCCTTCTGCGGATGCGGAAGCAGATAAGTTTATGCATCCGAGTGAAGAAGAGTTTGCCCATATGCTCGATTTTTACCGCCTCCGCTGGGATTACGAGCCGCGCACATTTCTTCTTGAATGGGATAGTGAAGGTAATGTTGTCGAAGCTTTCTCGCCAGATTTTTATCTGCCTGACCAGGATCTCTATATTGAATTGACTACGCAAAAACCGAAGCAGGCCTGGAGAAAGAACCGTAAAATAAAGCGTATGAAAGCGCTTTATCCTGAAATAAATGTGCGCCTTATCGACAAACGTGGTTTTGAGAGTTTGCTGAAAAAACACAGGATTAACATGGATGAAGGAGAAGAGAATTGAGCGAAAAAAATCCGAACCGGGAAGACCAGTTAAAAATACTTTTGACCCAGGAACAGATCGAAGAAAAAATTACGGAACTGGGTAAAACAATATCACGGGATTACGCCGGAAAAGAGCTGATTTTAGTCGGGGTGCTGAGGGGCAGTGTCTACTTTATGGTCGATTTAACCCGCAGCATGCATGTTCCTTTTGCCATTGATTTTATCAGCATCTCCCACTATAGAGAGCAGACCGACTCTGCCGATGTGGTTAGAATCACCAAGGACCTGGATCTGAGTATTACCGGAAAACATGTTCTTATTATTGAAGACATTGTCGATACAGGTCTGAGCCTCGGTTACCTGCTGCGCAACCTGAAAACGCGAAATCCCGCCGATATAAAAGTCTGCACCCTGTTAAATGTCGAGGCACGCCGCATAGTAGAGGTGCCTGTAGATTATAAGGGCTTCGATCTGCCCAATATATTTGTGGTCGGTTACGGCCTCGATTATAATGAAAAATACCGCAACCTGCAGTTCAT
>SKZS01000045.1 GCA_007127255.1 Syntrophomonadaceae bacterium
ATGGCCACTGTTTGATCATGCTGCATCGCTTCATTGTATGGTCTGTTACTGCGCAACGCATCATAAACATCGGTAACACTGATTATCTGGCTGACAATATTGGGCCTCCAGTTTTTGCTGATTAGCGGATAGCCGGAGCCATCATATTTAATATGGTGTTCGAGGGCGGAAACCATGGTTAGCCTTGGGATGTTTTCCTGCTTCCCTATATACTGCGCGCCTTTAAGAGTGTGTTTTTCCATCTCGGCGCGCTCCTGGACAGTTAAAGGGCCCGGTTTACTAAGGATTCCATCGGGGATAAACATTTTGCCCACATCATGCAGCAGGGCAGCGATGCCGATATCTTCAAGGTTTTTACCCGAGAAGCCGAGGTAATCAGCAAAGCAAATGGTTAATAAAGCTACATTGGTGATATGTACATAAGTATACTCATCATCGTATTTAACCGGGTCCAGGATATTCAGCGGGCTTATAGATTTATCATACATCTTGATAAAATCTCTGACGATTTGTTTAGCTTTGTCTGTGTTGGGGATAGTGTTGCCCTGTACTTCCAGGTATATTTTTTTCAACTCTTCAACCGCCTTATATTTAAATGCTATTAGCTCGGCGGTTTCATCGGGAGGTTCTATGTTTTGTTCCAGAGTTCCCTCAATAATCACTTTTCCAAGTTTAATATGGCTTGTTGCTTCTATGCTCTTTTTATCGGATGCGGCCAGTTCGATTATAAATTTATAGAGTTCTAACCTGGGCAGGTTTTTGAGCAGGGTTATCCTCTCAATGCCCTTGTTGCTTAATATCTTTATAAAAGATTCTCCCACCAGGCCGGTGTCAGGCACAGGTTTATCAAAAGCAATAATGTCATCGTCTAAAATAAAAAGGGTTAGATCCGGCACCTTACCTAAAACGCTTGAAATGACCTCAAACAAGCAGTCTATGCGGTAAAGCACCTGAGGGTGTTTGTGGGAGTATAGTCTCATGTTGGTCACTGCACCAACAAGCTCACTTATGATACTGATTATTTTATGATCTATTAAGGACAAGATAGTTACTCCTTATTGGTTTATAATGAGAGACTGCTTTTATCTTCAGCGGTGCTGCTCTCTGCTCTGCTGCTTAACTTGTTGCATATATTAACAATGTTCTTGTTTCTTGAAAGCTTTCCATGCCGCATAAAGCTTTCAGTTGCTGCCTGCGGATAACCGATTAGTGTTTTATAGAGATATTCTTGCGTTTGCCTTAATAAGCGGGGAGTTATAGAAAACCTAACCCTGGCTTTTTTTCTTAGGATGGAAAGCGCTTCAACGCTGCCGAGGCGGCCAAGTAAAGAGAGGATAGCTTTATTGCGGGCAAAGGCAGGTCTGGAGATGTAGAAGGTTTTAATTTGTATTGCCAGCTCCCGGGTCAACTCCTGAACTTTATAGTCATGGATAACTTTCAGCGCTTTGAATGCTGTTTCATTGTTCCTGTAGTGGGCCAGCTCCCTCAGGGTATTGATAGCATCGGAATCATTTAGTTCAATCAGGTTTTTAACTGCTTCCAGGCGAACTTCGATGTTTTTGCTTTTAAGCAGTTGGCGGATCTGGGCAGAAGAAACAGTGCTTTTGCTGCTCCGGATTAGCTTTAATAGTTTTATAGTTTGTTCATCGTTACCACCCGGAATTCTAGACATGGCTGCTTCAGCAGCTTTTGGACCGAAACGGGCGATCAGGTTAAAGGTTTCCCGGGCTTTTTTAGCATTTCTCTCTTTTAAGAACTGGTCTATAAGCCAGGGAAGGTTTTTCCCCCCTGTAATCATAATTAATTTTTCAAAGTCCCGGTTTTGGCCAGTACTCTGTGCATTGAAAGTCAATGCCAGCTGAGATGTGAAGCTGTCACTTAAAAAAGTGTTTAATGTTTTAACCGTAGCATTATAGGCGACCGGTCCCTTGTCTTTTTCCATCTGTTTCTTCAGGATCGTGTAAATGGTTGTCAGGTGCTGGTAATCACCTTGTTCAAGCAAATCAGGTATCAATTGTGATATCTTATCGGCGTAGCCGCTGTAGATGTGTTCTTCAATATTTCCTCCCATCAGGAAGAGTAGTGCCGTGCTCAGATGCCTGTTAACGTTCTGTCCTTGTAATGCTATTTTATATTTTTCACCTGGAAATCCGGCAGGTGCTCTATCCTGTTCGCTAACTGTTCCCAAGGCAAAATTTTGCAGTTGATCGGCATATTCCTCAGAGAGGTATTTTTCATATCCTGCTTTGCTGAATAGTTCTTCGATGCGATCCCATACAGGATTTCTCGGTGAGGTCTTTTCTTCTCCGGGTTCCGGGGATTTTTTCCCTGCCCTGTAGAGGACACTTAAAAGCTTGATAAGCATTGGAGACATTACTTTCTTGTTGAGTACGGCCTGGGTAAGAACTTCAAGAATCATATCGCCGGGCATGCTGTAAAGTGTTTCTTCAAGAGCTTTTTCATCGCCAGCATTGTTAATAGTATCGAAAGTCGTTGACAGTATTTGCTCTTTGAGCTCTGGCGATAACAAATTTAAAATATTTTGCATTGAACTGAAAAATTGCTGTTTTTCCTGAGATTCATCCTCTTGCCTTGATACGGCCTGAAAATGACTTTTCAAAACAGCGTTGTAACTTTCTATTAACCTCTTTTCCGGAATATTGAAGTCCTGAAAAAATGTTTTGATTGAACCCTGATCATATAATTTAATTGTTTTCAGCAGGGCTGCGTCTTGAATATCCATCAGTTCAGGCGAAAGGCAGCCAAGCATCAGTTTCTGCCAGATCGTTAGCCTGGCTCCGCTATCGCTGCTGTCGGTGATATCTTCGTCCGTAAACCGCACAGAACTTAAATCTATTTCCCTGAGCTGGATATGATCTATTGAATTGATTTCGTTTAAAATATCCTTGTGCTGGTAAATGTGATTTCTGGTTGGGATCTTCATGGTCAGTTGAAGGAGGTGTTCCAGCTCTTCACCGGTTATACCTTTTTTTAAAGACAGTGAAGCGATGCCCAGCCTGCTGATAAAGACCGCAAAGCTATTAATATGAATAATCTTTGAATCGAGAAGTTTCCCATTAACTACCAGGTGGTGTTTGATCGCATTAATGGTGATGCTCGGGGCAAGTGTAAATATTTTGTTTAACATCGCAGAGAGGGATCTGCCGGCGTGGTGAATCGTATTGTGCCCGAAGGGATAAATTCTCATGTTTTTCCTGAAGATGTTAAGCTTGGACATGAAAATAATTACTTGTTCTTCGTTTTCCTGGTCACTGACATATTCCTTTTGTTTAACATCAGTCACAACCGTTCAGCCCCTTTGGGGTAATAAATTGCTTAAGTAAAGAGACCTCCTCTAGATGTCAGTGTAAATCTAAAACCGCTGTTTTCCAGGGTAACAGCTGGAGAATGTTACTTTAAGCAGGTTAATATAAGATGAGTTGCAATTAATTAAAAATTCATTCACTTGTGTTACTTTAGCATATAATTTAAATGTTTGTCAATCAAATCTATGGTTTGCGCGGTCCGGGTTTCAGTACAAAGTTATATAGAGAAATGATGCTCGTATAGTAGAAAGTTATTATGGCGTGTAGAAGGGAAGGCGGGCAGGGTGCAGCTTGATTTCCACGGGAGGCAGCGGCCCTTTTTCTCCGTCAATAACCAGTACGTGGCTTTCAGAAAATTGCAAGCTCATATTCTTAGCAGTCAAGTAAATTACACCGGGCTGATCAGGAGTAATACCGCAAAGAACGCGGTACAATAATTTTACCACCTGGAAAATTGTCATGCTTTTTTTCAGGGCGAGGAGGTGGAGCTTTCCGTCATTTAGCGCTGCATCCGGTGCTATGATAAATAACCCCGCTGCCTGGCTGCCGTTTAAAACCAGGAAAACAAGAACTTCTTCCTCCAGGTATTCACCATTGGCTTTGATAGTTAGTTTGAAAGGCCTGTAGGTCATTACCTTAATAAGGGCATGGATATAGTAGGCGGGTGTGCCAAACAGTCTTTTGACCGTTCTCGGGGTAAGGTAGGCAACATCACTGAACATCCCGGCAGCGGCTATATTGACAAAATAGCGGTTGTTAGCCTGGCCAATATCAAGACGGGTAATATTTCCTTTCTTAATAACAGCCAGGATATCATTAATTTTGCAACCTTTATATATCTGGTGGTAGATATCATTGGCGGTGCCCCCGGGTAGCACAGCGAGAGGTGG
>SKZS01000087.1 GCA_007127255.1 Syntrophomonadaceae bacterium
AGCGACTCCTTTAACACCGGAAGAAATGCAACGGCTTATCCAGGAGCTTGAGGTTCACCAGGTCGAGCTGGACATGCAAAATGAAGAGCTCCAGCAGGCACGTGTAGAGCTGGAAAGATCTTTAAGCCAATATACCGATCTGTATGACTTTGCTCCTGTCGGCTATTTTACCGTTGATCAAGAGGGTGTTATTCTAAAGGTTAATCTGACCGGAGCGAGAATGTTGGGGATAGAGCGCAATCAAATCCTGAGCCGGCAATTCGTGCAATACATTGATGCTGAATACCGAAATGAATATTTATCATTTTTGGAAAAAGTGTTCCAGGACCATAACCAGGAATCCATTGAGATAGCCCTACAAAAAAAAGGATATGGGGCGCTTGATGTACATGTTGAGGCAATAGCTTCCGAAGACAAGCAGGAATGCCGCCTGGCCCTTGTTGATATTTCAGCACAGAAAAAAGCAGAAACAGAACGGCAGGAAAGTGAACGACAATACCGGATATTATTTGAAACCATGATGCAGGGGGTTGTGTATCAGGATCTGGACGGAAAAATTCTATCGGCTAATCCCGCAGCCGAAAAGATTCTTGGTTTATCTATCCAGCAAATGCAGGGAAGAATACCGCAAGACCTTCATTGGAAGACTATCCATGGGGATGAATCCGATTTTTCGGAAGAAACCCATCCTTCTATGGTAGCTTTGCGTACGGGTGAAATAGTTAAGAACGTGCTCATGGGGTTTTATTCACAGCAATCTGGCAATTACCGTTGGCTCAATGTAACCGCGGTGCCGCAATTCAGCCCTGGAAAAGATAGACCATTTCAGGTATTTATGACCTTAGAAGATATCACTTATATTAAGCGCTTGGAGACCTTTAACAGGCTTACTCCCAGGGAAAAAGAAGTTATTAAACTGTTGGTTAAGGGTCATAGTCGCAAAGCAATAGCTGAAATCTTGAAAGTTAGTCCCAAAACTGCAGACAAGCACAAAGAGAACCTGATGGAAAAGTTAAAATTATATACAACAGAGGATCTTATAAAGTTTACCGAGCAGATCAGGTTGGTTTAAATTTGATATTCCCACCATTAAAACTGAAAAAACAACACATTGACCTGTTTATGGGTTTGACATCTTTACCGGAAAGGTGCTGTTTATATGCATTTCTTTGATGCATAATTGACCATACCTGTATTAAAAAATTATATTGAATAATGGGAAGATTGCTAATAGATTTCTTAGCACTATTCTTGATAATATGTAGACGAAAGATATAAAAAAAGAGGCGGGTCAATTGTTTTAGAATGGTTGAAGGGTTGCGGCTCTTGCAAGCACCTCGCGGTAAGAGGCGCAATCCACTATTTTAATCGGAAATATTGTGAAAAACGTTATAGGCTCGCTGATTTTCAGAAAGGAGGGACAATTATGAGAATGATATTCATTGTGCTGGCGCTACTGTTTGGTTTGGTTATCGCTTTAGCAGCGCTAATCAATAATGAGGTTGTTACCGTAAACTATTTTCTTGGCCAGATTAACCTCCCTATGTTTATGCTTATCCTGGGCTCCGCTTTAGCAGGAGCATTGTTTATGGGTTCACTGGGGATCTTTCGCAGTATCCGTAACTATATGAATTCTCAGGGTGATCGCGGCCACAAGAAAGATTTGCAGCATCGCGTAAAAGATCTTGAGGATGAGAAGAAAAAACTGGGAGATGAACTAAGAAAGCAGCGGGAAGAACATGAAGACATAGCTGCGAAAGACAATGCCTCGTTAGAGAAAGAGAAGAATAAGTTGGAAGACGAATTAAGAACGCAGCAGAAAGATCATGAACGTGAAGTTGCAAAAGCGCATAATCGTTAATAGGAGATATTTTAGTGCGCCTAAAGTTATAGTATTTTGGGTTGTGGTTACACTGGCTGCTATCGGTTACAGTTTTAGATTATCCTCAACGCAGTTATTAATAATTAAAGACTGAGGGAGGCCTCCAGGGGCTGGTTAAAAATAGTTTCTGGAGGTAAGCTTCCTCTCCATTATTTATACCCCAAAGTTTGAATATAAATACCATATAAGCAAGGTTTTGAATTTAATGGACATTGAAAAAATGGGATAGCCGATTGAGCAATGGAATGACCACGCTTGAAAAGTTTTGACGGGGAAAGGAGCGTTTTGCCATGAATAAAATTGTTTTAATTGAACCGCAGTCCAGGGAAGATCATGTTTATAAGCATGTTCGCATGCCCCGCCTGGGTCTGCCTATCCTGGGGACGCAATTAAAGGAAGCGGGTTACGAGATAAGTTTTCACCTTGGCACGGGAGATTCGCTACCGTGGCGTAAAATATTTGATGCTGACCTTGTCGGCATATCAACTACTACAGCCACATGTCGTGAAGCTTACCAGGTTGCCGGCTTGCTGAGGGCCCAAAATATTCCTGTAGTGATCGGTGGAATTCATGCCTCCTTTATGCCGGACGAAGCTATGCAGTTTGCCGACTACATTGTAAGGGGTGAAGCAGAATTAAGTTTTCTTCCCCTAGTTCAATCGATTGAAGCCGGGTTGCCGCCACACGACATCCCAGGGGTATCATATTGGAGCAATGGGGAAATAGTTCACAACGATAATCTTGACTCTAAGATCGATATGGATACGCTGCCTATTCCCGATCTCACCTTGCTTGATCGTTACTCCTCTGTGAGCAATATTCCGGTAATGACTTCCCGTGGCTGTCCCTATAACTGCACATTCTGCTGTGTAACTGAAATGTTTGGACGGCGTTATCGCCATCGCTGTACAGATAGTGTCCTTGAAGAGCTGACACGTTACCAGGGTAAGAACATCTTTTTCTGTGACGATAACTTTACCGCTAATCCCAAACTTACCAAAGAGCTTCTGAGGGAAATTATTGATAGGGGTATCAAACTCAAAAGATGGGGCGCCCAGGTTCGGGTGGATGCGGCAAATGATGATGAACTGCTTGATTTGATGCGCCGCTCTGGTTGCGGCATTGTTTATATCGGGTTTGAGTCTATAAACCCTGCAACTCTTGAGCATTACAATAAACAGCAAACAGTTGAAGATATTGAAGAGGCGATTAAACGATTCCATGATTACGGGATCAGGATTCACGGTATGTTTGTTTTTGGTGCCGACACTGATACTGTTGATACAATCAGGCAGACTACTGATTTTGCCCTCAGTGCAAAGATTGACACTGTCCAATTTATGACTCTGACCCCTTTTCCCGGCACTCCGTTTTACGATCAGATAGAAAGCGAAAAAAGAATTTTTATTCACGATTGGTCAGTATATGATGGTCAGCATACGGTATTTGAACCGGCCCTGATGTCTGCAGCAGAACTGCAGTCGGAAACTATTATTGCGCTGAAAAGATTTTACTCTCTGGGGAACATATTTAAAAATTTAGCGCTTACCGGTTGGGGTTCTGTTCTTCACAGGGCGATTGGGTGGGGTCTCTCAAGGCATTTTGAGCGCCAAAACCGCTGGTTTGACCAGCTATTGCAGCATAAGCAACATACCAGCTCCGAGCCTGTCAGCCTCTTAGAACGTTTTTTGAAAGCTCCAGTCAGGGAGAAGGCGCGAGCTGAATCCTATATATCTGAACTAAAGGTTAATCTTACCGAGCAAAGTGGAGTGTTATATCTAAAGTTGCATGGTTTAGCCGGAACTTTGCACCGAAAAGAGCTTCAACGGGCCTTAAAAGGGGTATTGTCTCGACGCTATAGCCAAATGATAGTAAACACCGAAGGCCTTCGCTTTGCCTCGGGAAAAACGGCAGCTTCTTTTGGAGCATATTTTGATAAGCTTGGGTCCAGGATGCACCGCTTGCAAATAGTGACAACAGCCGAAAGGGAGGTTCGTAACTTGCTAAATTGGGAGAGTGGAAACCGCTTTAAAATGCCCCGCTTCGAGCTGTTGCTGAAAAAACGTCGACCTCTGAATAGTGCCTGATCCATGGTTGATCCTTGCTGAACTATAATAGTAATAAAGTTTAGACTATTGTAAAATTACTAATAGATATCTTAGCACTATACTTGGTATTATATAAAAGCAAGACAAAAAGAGAAGCAGGGTCAACAATGAGGATGATATTCCTTGTGAAGATTATGCTAGTGAGGGTTAATAAAGTGATTGTATATAAATATTTACCATTTATCATATTAATGCTTCTTATTCTGCCAGG
>SKZS01000070.1 GCA_007127255.1 Syntrophomonadaceae bacterium
GGGATTACCTGGAACCAAATGTGAAGTTCCTCAGGCAGGGCGGCTCTATTATTACAAAAGACCTGGTTCTATACAACGGAGAAGTTATCTTTTCAGATTTTGAAATTGATTCATCTGGGAAAAAACCGGTGGTTCTCAGGGATGGAGTTGTGCTAGAATCGGCAAGTATCATTTATGCCGGTGCTTACCTGATGGATGATAATATCTATATCGGTAAAGATACAGTAATTGAACCTTCTGCCCTGATTAAGGGCCCGGCGGTGATCGGTGATCGGACTGAAGTGCGGCACGGCGCTTATATCCGAGGTGATGTTTTAATTGGGGACGACTGCGTGGTTGGCCATACTACCGAAATCAAATCCTCGGTTATGCTGGGAGGCAGTAAAGCAGGCCACTTTGCCTATATTGGGGACAGTATCCTGGGCCGGGTAAATCTCGGAGCCGGGACAAAGTTGGCCAACCTGAAGATGGTTGATACTCCTGTAGCACTGAATATTAATGAGCGGGTTTATGAAACCGGCCTGCGTAAGTTTGGAGCAATTATCGGTGATGGTGTAGAGACCGGATGCAACAGTGTGACTACACCGGGGACGCTGATGGGTAAAAGGGTTTTGTTGTATCCTAATTGTACGGCAAGAGGCTATTACCCTGCAGGGACCCTTGTTAAGGTTAAGCAGGATCATGAGTGTCGGACCATTAAGTAGACTTATAATGTTAAAGCAATATGTATTTCTTTATGAGGGGTAATGGATAAATACTTAAGAATACTTGAAAAGACAGGGCCATTAACAGGCAAAGACTTTGTGCGGGAAACGGGTTTAACCACTTTCGCTGCATGGAGATTTTGCGCAGGTTCGGATTGGGTTATAAACAAAATCATAGGCAGAAGATACCTGCGCCTGGATCTAAAGGTTGAAGGTTATGCCCGGTTATCCCCTTCGATTATGAGGGAATTTCTGAACTATACAGTTGTTGGTATCAGCGAAGATAGTGCGGCGATAGATCAACTGGCAAAGTCGATTGAAGAAGAAATTACCTCGATCAGCGCAAGAAAAAT
This sequence comes from Syntrophomonadaceae bacterium, assembly GCA_007127255.1. GTDB lineage: Bacteria > Bacillota > Dethiobacteria > DTU022 > DTU022 > T3SED10-7. The sequence continues at coordinate 1,058 of SKZS01000070.1, forward strand.
AAACCTGGCCCGTGATACAGTTGATCGTCTGCTCATAAATCAACCTGATCGTCATACTATTATAAATAAAACCTGTTTTATAATAGCCGGTGACGTTGTTTTCGGTATGGCTCATGCAGAGCCGCGCCCGGAGTTTTCAACCGGGGAACTGGTTAAGGGGTCTGATCTTGATATTATTACTGTTACAGACAATCTGCCTGAGAAGTTACTTGAAAGCCTGGATGCCCTGCTTTACAGGGAAAAATACAATTTATTGATGAACCCTGTCTCCAAGGAAGAAATCGATTATATCGTTAAGGATTTGAAAACGGTTGAAGAACAGCTTGCTTTTAATGATTTTAAAAAAATGGTTGCTTCAAAGATCCTGGAAGAAGGTCAGTATCTCTTTGGCAACCGGGTACTATTCGATCACATTAAGACAATGGTGGCAGAGCGCGGTATACCGGAAAAGGTGAGTAGGCTTGAAGAAAAAGCAACTCAAGATCGGGTTAGGGCCGAAAAGGTTTTACTGGAGGCTTCCGAATCGGCAGACCATGATGAATTGATGGCCCTGTTTTACACAACTGAAGAGAAAGAAGAAATATTTTAATCTTTAATGAGGTGAAAATAAGGCAGTGGATATCAGGATAGTGGATAATTACAATGAATTGAGCAAGCAAGCGGCAGAAATATTAGCAGAACAGGTGCGAAAAAAAAACGATTCCGTCCTTGGCCTGCCTACCGGTTCTACCCCCGAAGGAATGTATGCCTGCCTGGTCAGCATGTATAAAAATAGCGAAATTGATTTCAGCGCTGTTGTTACCTTTAACCTGGATGAGTATGTCGGTCTTCCGCCGGATCATCCGCAAAGTTACAATTATTATATGCACAGTAATTTATTTGATCATGTTAATGCTAAAAAAAGCAATATTCATATTCCCCATTGTAAAGAACAAGATCCCGATTTAATTTGCCGGGAGTATGAACAGGAAATAAAAAATGCCGGTGGTATTGATTTGCAGATCCTTGGTATAGGGACTAACGGTCATATCGGCTTTAATGAGCCGGATCAATTTCTTTACACTAAAACCCACCTGGTTGAGTTGACGGAGGAAACCATTGAAGCAAATAGCCGATTTTTTAAATCAAGGGACGAGGTTCCTTTAAAGGCAGTTACCATGGGGGTCGGTTCGATCATGGCGGCGGAGAAGATTATTCTATTGGCCAGTGGTGAAAGTAAAGCAGAGGCCATAAGCGAGATGTGCAGTGGCAAAGTCACTACCAGGGTTCCGGCGTCTTTGTTACAGTTGCACCGGGAAGTAACGGTTTTCGTCGATAGGGAAGCTGCCTCATTACTGAAAAAGTAATAATTAAAGTGGTTTTTAAAAACTGCCTGCCACTTTGCAGAACAATGGTAAATGATATGGTTGATATAGAATATTGTTTCTGGGCAAACTTTACCTTCAATGGAACCGGGGACGAGTAGACTGCTGTTAATTTATGATATATTATATGCATTGAATAAAAAAATAGGTTTTGTTGATTAGCTGGAGGTGTATTATTTGAAAATACTGGTTAGCGATGACCTCTCTTCGGAAGGTCTTGATTTCTTATGGGAGCATGGTGATGTTGATTTTAAGCCCGATATATCGCAGGATGAACTAAAAAATGTAATTGGCGCTTATGATGCGCTGGTGGTCCGCAGTAGGACAAAAGTTAATGCTGAAGTAATTGAAGCAGCGAAAAATTTGAAAGTAATCGGTCGGGCAGGAGTCGGTGTTGATAACATTGATGTGAACAAAGCAACTGAAAAGGGGATCATTGTAATCAATGCCCCCGGTGGCAATACTATTTCTGCCGCCGAGCATGCTATCGCTCTGTTAACCTCACTGGCTCGTAACATTCCTATTGCCAATAATTCTGTAAAAAGGGGCGAATGGAAGCGCTCCGAGCACATAGGTGTAGAGTTAAACCACAAGGTGCTTGGAGTAGTCGGACTGGGCAGAATTGGCAGTGAAGTCGCCCGCCGGGCCAAGGCGATGGGGATGAATATTCTTGGCTATGATCCTTACATTTCTGAGGAGCAGGCTGAAAATTTAGGGGTTGAGATGGCTGATTTTGAAGACCTGCTTAAACAGGCAGATTTTATTACCCTTCACCTGCCACTCGGGTCCTCAACCCACCATCTGCTTGGTGAAAAGGAAATCGCCATGCTCAAGCCGGGTGTGCGTATTATCAACTGTGCCCGCGGCGGCTTGATCGACGAAAATGCCCTATGTGCAGCCCTGCAGGATGGCAGAATTGCCGGCGCTGCTCTCGATGTTTTCGAACAGGAACCACCTGAAAGCTGCCGCCTGCTGGAGCTTAATAATGTTATTGCCACCCCGCATCTTGGAGCTCTTACCCTTGAAGCACAGGCCAATGTGGCGGTACAGGTATCCGAGCAGGTTGTTAAGGCTCTGCAGGGAGACCCGATTGTTTCCGCAGTTAATGTTCCTGCCCTGATGCCTGAGGCGAGAGAAGCCCTGGAGCCTTTTTTGCCACTTATGCGGGTAATGGGCAGCTTTTATTTGCAAATGTTTGGCGGGTCGGTTGATGAAATAGAGCTTACTTACAGCGGAGAAATATCTTCTTTGCCATTAGCTCCCCTGACCATTTCCTGCCTGATCGGGTTTTTGCGACATGTGATCGGCGATGAGGTCAACTGGGTCAATGCTCCTTATATAGCCAAAGCAAGGGGCATTGCCGTTAAGGAGACATCAACCACGGAAGCCAAAAACTACAATAACCTGGTTACTTTGACTGTTCGGTCCGGCAGTGAAGAACACCATCTGGCGGGAACTCTGCTCAATAATGATATGCGTCTGGTCGAGGTTGACGATTACCGGATTGAAATTATACCTTCAAGGTATATGCTGGTTACCACGCACAATGATCGTCCCGGCGTGGTTGGCAAAATTGGCACCCTGTTAGGTAGTGAAGGTGTAAATATCGCTTCTATGCAGTTGGGAAGAAAGTCGGCAATGGGTGAAGCGATGATGGTCCTGCAGGTTGATGAACAAATGAGCAAAGAGACAGTAGGTAAAGTGAAAGATTTAGATGTTATCGACATGGCTCGTTATGTGGAGATGCAAAACAGCATATTTGA
>SKZS01000006.1 GCA_007127255.1 Syntrophomonadaceae bacterium
GATCCGTTAATGTAAGACTTTTAGGATAAAGCGCTTCGGTGGAGGCGACAATGAAACCGAAGCCTTATCCTGTAATAGCACCACCCTGTAAATTGGGCAAACAGTGACATAACCTGAAAAGAAAAAGCTATTTCCCCTGAAGAAAAAGGGAAAAACCAGTGATTCGCAAACAATAAAAAGCAGGCAAAACTCACAAATAATGGGGAGAAGGCCTATAACTCTTTAGGTAATAGTGGAAAGGTCAGCAAACCCTCATAAAGTAAAGCCCAAATTATCCCCCTCCCCCTTGACGGGGGAGGGTCGGGGTGGGGGTGTTTAGGCATTACTAAAGTGCCCACAATAAAGCTAAACCAGCAAACGAAAGGAGTAGATAGTCAATGGGTTTAACCGGTTTAGAGATTTATAAGCATTTACCCAAGACAAACTGTAAAGACTGTGGTTCACCAACCTGTCTGGCTTTTGCTATGGCTTTAGCCAGCGGAAAAGCTTCTCTGGATGCCTGCCCGCACGTTACAGATGAAGCGAAGGAGGCCCTCGATTCAGCATCTGCACCTCCCATCAAACTGGTCAAGGTCGGCACCGGAGACCATGTTGTTGAGCTGGGAGAAGAAACTGAAATATTCCGTCATGATAAACGCTTTTTTCATCCAACAGGTGTAGCTGTTTTAATTAGTGACACCGAAGATGTTGCTGCAAAGGCAGAAGCTTTTGAAGGGCTTGAATTTCATCGTGTGGGGATGGATTTTGTAACCGACATGGTTGCGGTTCAATGCGATTCAGGAGATGCAGCCAAGTTCAAAGAGGCAGTTGAGACTGTTGCCGGTAAGACTGAAAAGGCGATGGTCCTTATTACCGAAGATCCCGCAGCAATGGAAGCAGCGCTTGAAGTTGTTGCTGATCGTAAACCGCTGGTTTGCGCTGCCACAGCAGACAACTTTGAAAAAATGACCGAACTGGCCAAGGGTAAGGAGTGCCCGCTGGTTGTTCGGGGTAAAGATATCAATGAAACAGCTGAACTGGTCGGTAAAGTTGAAGGACTCGGCCATAAAGATCTTGTTCTCGACAGCGGAGCTCGGGAAACCAGCAAGGTTTTAGCTGACTTAACCCAGTTCCGCCGCCTGGCAGTGAAAAAGAAGTTCCGTCCCTTTGGCTACCCGGCGATCGCCTTTACCACCAAGGAAGACCCGCGTGAAGAAGTTGTTCAGGCTGGTGTTTATATGAGCAAGTATGCTGATGTAGTAGTTTTGAAAGCATGCGAAAAGCAGCAGCTGTTGCCGCTGTTATCATGGCGCCTGAACCTCTACACCGACCCGCAAAAGCCAATTGCCGTTGAAGCTAAACTGTATGATGTCGGTGAACCGACTGACGATTCACCAGTTTACCTGACTACCAATTTTTCTCTCACTTACTTTATTGTCGAGGGTGAAGTGGAAAGTTCACGTATCCCCAGCCGCATCCTTTCTGTTGACACCGGTGGGGTTTCGGTTCTGACGGCATACGCTGATAATAAGTTTTCCGCCGAAACGATTACCGAAGCGATAAAAGGCTGTGGTCTCGAAGACAAAGTCAAGCATCGCAAGGTCGTTATTCCGGGTCACGTAGCCGTGCTTAAAGGCGCCCTGGAAGAGGAATCAGGATGGGAAGTTATTGTCGGGCCGCGTGAAGCATCCGGCATCACCAAGTTCGCTAAAGATAACTTTGCCTAAACTATTATTTAAGAAGAGGCCCAAGGGGAGTTTCTTTTGTTTTTAAGGGTAAAGGGAACTGGTTGCTTTCCTCTAAAGGGAAAAAGCAAACTTGTCAGGCATGGCTTGTAATCTCAGGCCTTGCTCTGGATAACCAAATGAAAGGAGTATTTATATGGCTGTAGAAATCCTTAAGGAAAAATATAGAAGTAAAGTAGGCGAGGTCACCCTTGGTGCGACCAAGGATGATGGAGGCACCCGCAGTCACACTATCACTGTTGGTGGTGAATCTGCGCTGCCTTTCCTTCACTTTGAGGGAGAAGTACCAAACCGCCCTGTTGTGGCCCTGGAAGTTTGGGACATGGCTCCGGAAGATTGGGATCCGCTGTTTGAAAAATTTTATGGCGATGTCTGGGATGATCCGGGCAAATGGGCTAAAAAATGTGTTGATGAGTACGGTGCGGACCTGATCCAGATCCGCCTCAAGGGGGCAGACCCCGATTTGAAAGATGCTTCGCCGGAGGACTGCGTGGAAGCAGTGAAGAAAGTTCTTGAAGCAGTAGGCGTCCCCGTAATTGTTGTTGGTTGCGGCAAATCTGAAAAAGATGCCAAGATCTACGGACCCGTCGCCGAAGCGGCTGCCGGTGAAAACCTGCTGCTTGGCGTAGCAGAGCTTGAAGATTACAAGGCTGTAACCAGTGCCTGCATGGCTAACAGCCACCTGGTTATTGCCCAGTCTCCAATTGATATCAATATCTGCAAGCAGCTTAATATTCTGATTGCAGAGATGAGCACCGCAATGGCTAACCGCATTATTATTGACCCGACTATTGCCGCTCTCGGTTACGGTATCGAATATTCCTACTCAATTATGGAGCGGGCTCGCAATGGCGCCCTCCAGGGTGATAAAATGCTGGCCATGCCGATGATCGGCAATGTTGGCCTTGAAGTATGGCGGACCAAGGAAGCAAACACCCCTGAAGATGAAGAACCCGGCTGGGGTGAACAGGAAGAGCGTGGTATGCTCTGGGAAGCAACCACGGCGATGGCTTACCTGCAGTCAGGTATAAACATCATGGTATTGCGTCATCCCGATGCCCTGAAAATTATCAAGGGTAATATTGATGATCTGATGCAGGATAACAGCTACTAGTAGCTAATAAGTTAAGATTGAAGTAACTAAGTTGAGTAAGGGGAATAAGACAATGGAACCGCCCCCCTGTCATACGAGTGCGAGCGAAGTGAGACTGCGGGGACGGTTCGATTGTCCCGGAACGCAGCGGAGGCCGAAGGAAAGACAATAGAACCGCCTCCCTGCCATACGAGTGCGAGCGAAGTGAGACTGCGGGGACGGTTCGATTGTCCCGGAACGCAGTGGAGGCCGAAGGGAAGACAAAGGAACCGTCCCCCTGTCTCACAGGAAGACGGTGAAAAGGCCGCCCCGGGTTAGCAGTCCGTACTGAATAGTTATCAGTTGCTTAACTAAATTTAGATTGCATCCGAAAGAAGAAGGTTTTTAAAACCTCATTCTTCCGGGGTAATGTGTGAAACAATTCTCACGGCGAGGGTTCACCTGCCCTTCCTGCCCTGATATTTATTTGAAATTTAAAGGAGGCACCCCAATGATCATTATCGGCGAACGTATAAACGGTATGTTTAAAGACATAGCTAAAGCCATCAATGACCGTGATCCGGAACCGGTTAAGGAATGGGCTAAAAAACAGGAGCACAACGGAGCTCATTATCTTGATATAAACGTAGGACCCAGCTCTACCGAACCGGTGGAAGCGATGAAATGGCTGGTTGAAGTGACCCAGGAGGCCAGCGATCTACCTTTATGTCTTGATTCAACCAAGTATGATGCTATTGAAGAAGGCCTTAAGGTTTGTAAAAACCCGGCCATGATAAACTCTGTTCCTGCGGAAATGCCCAAGATGGAACGGGTATTTGCCATGGCAGCAGAACATGGAGCTGAGGTTATCGCCTTAACCATGAATGAAGAAGGTATTCCCAAGGATGCTGACAGCAGGATCGGTTTTGCCGCAGAACTGGTGGCAACAGCAGATGCTTTCGGGATTTCCCCCGATATGCTCTATATTGACCCGCTTGTCCTACCCTGTAACGTAGCCCAGGACCACGGTCCAGAAGTCCTGCGCACCCTGCGCGAAATTAAGCTGATTTCAGATCCCGCTCCGAAAACCGTGGTTGGCTTAAGTAATGTTTCCCAGGGCACCAAGAACCGTGAACTGATTAACCGCACCTTTGCCGTTATGGCTATGGCTAACGGACTTGACGCTGGTATTGTCGATGCCAACGACGATGAACTAATGGCTGCTATTGCTTCAGCCCGCATTATCCTGAACATGGATATCTATTGCGATTCCTACGTTGATGTATTTATTCAGCGTAATCGCTAAAGCTGAAGTATGGTAAAATATAAAGCATAATTTGTAATAAGGGAAGGGAAGGTGACTGTATGATAATCGCTGAAAGAAA
>SKZS01000097.1 GCA_007127255.1 Syntrophomonadaceae bacterium
GCTAGACCCGAAAAGTAGAGAATCAATAATGGCTGCTTTGCCTTGAAGATGCTGGATTGTAACAGCGATGATCTGAGGGCGGTTATATGTAGTGCATATTCATTCTTTTGGTGGTCTTTTTATATAATGATTATCTCTTCATAGCAATAATTTAAGATTTGCTTCAAACCTCTTTTTCTTTTCAGGCTGATCGGTTACAGGAAATGTTACCTCTATATTGTACTCTCCCACTATACCCTTGATTTGCAAGCCATCGCGGGTAAAGATTTTGTAAAAAGGCTTGGAAAAGTTTGGAAAATACTGCAGCTTTTCTCCCTCGGCCATAGCTTTCATCATGCTTTCATCAACTGCGCCGGTGAATTCATAGCAATAGACGAAACTGCCATCAAAGCAATCTTCAAGTTTTGTTATTTTCTCTATTTTCATTGTCTAAAATCTTTCATAGCTTCAAGGGTGGTATCGATTTCTTCTTCCCGGGTAAATCGTGACAGGCTGAACCGAATCGTTCCTTTGGAGCTGCTGTCAATATAGCGATGGATTAGGGGAGCACAGTGCAAACCGAAGCGAGATATTATTGAGTAGTTATTATCCAGTATATAGCTAACATCTTCATTGTCCCAGCCGGGCAAGTGAAAAGAAACTACAAAGGTGCGGCTGCCCTGTACGTTAACCTGTCGGGCTCCTATAGGTTTTAAGCCAGTTTCTAGTTTGCTCAGGTATTTAGCTGTATTTAAATGATATTCGGGTTGTGAAGCAGCCCATTTAAGAGCGTGAAGAAGCCCGCCAAACAGTGGGACAGAAGGTGTCCCGGCTTCCAGTTTTTGAGGCATCTCCGGTGGCATGGTTTTTAGGTCACTGTGAATTCCGGTGCCGCCTACTATAACCGGTTCTAGAGATAGCCCTTCTTTTACGTATAGACCGCCGGTTCCGGTCGGCCCCAGTAAATACTTATGACCGGTAAAAGCGATCATATCAGCTGGGATCTGGGTTGAATCAACCGTGATTATCCCCATAGTCTGGGAGGCATCAAGAAGAGTAAGTGCTCCATTTTTACGGGCAAAGCCAAGCAGTGATTCGGCATTATTAACCGCTCCTGTAACATTGGAGGCGTGGTTTAAGACAACGAGTCTTGGGGTATAATTAATAATCGCCTGTTTCCATTCTGCTTCGTTGACCCTGCCCTGGTCTGTGCAACCAACGATAATTAAACTTATTTTCTTCAGGTGCTCAAGACGATAAAGCGGGCGAAGTACGGAATTATGTTCCATCGCAGTGGTTACTACAGTTGACCCGTGTAGATCAATGCCACAAATGGCAATATTTAAAGCTTCAGTGGAACTCTTGCAAAGAACAATACGGTTAGGGTTATTCGTGTTAATGAGGCGGGCAACCTCCTGGCGACAAGTATAAAGAATATCTTCTCCTTTTGTTGCCGCTCTACCAGGATGTTTGGGGCAGGCGCTCATTAAAGAAGCAACTTCTTTCCCCAGGCCGGGAGCCTTTGGAAAAGAAGTTGCAGCATTGTTCAAGTAAATAGGTATAGGCTTACTATTAGGATTCATTTCTTTTTTCGACGACGAATTCGCCATAAGAATCACCGGTTTCAATTCCTTTTGTCTGGTTGCATTCGAAAGTGTACATCGCAGACTCGCCGGTGGGGTCATAATCACCACCATAGGCGAGATCCATAAATGCACCACTGACTCCCCGGATCATATAAGCCATCATCCGCGGTGCTTTTTTCCCGGCGCAGCTGTCTTTTATATCTGATTCATAGTAATCATCGACCTTTACTACCATTCGTTCGTTTGGTTTGAGTTCAACTATCTCAGCTTTACCCCAACCCCAGGCTGTAAATACAGCATAGGCGCCGTGTAAAATATCTTCTGTGTTTTCAACCATCGGTTTTACGATTGCGTCCCACTCTTTTGAGGTGATGATGCCGTATCCGGTGTGATAACCACATTCGTGAGCAGCATTAACAAACAGCTCTTCCACTGCATCTACAATATCTTCATTTACAGCATCAACCATTCTGCGGGTAAATTCATTCCAAAATTCTGCTGGAAATGAGTTAACAAGCACATTAAAAGCAGGAATCAGGCCGTCCGAATTTGCCTCGACAGAAACCTTGGACATTTGCTCAATAACTTTGTTCCTATCTATAGCCATATTTACCTCCTTAAACTGATACTTTTAAAACAGTTTTTGCAGCGCCGGTCACCTTGCTTTCCTGTTCCTCAACCGTGTAGGTGCGAACAGGTTTATCAAAAGAAGCTGAAAGCATGGCTGCGATATAACCGGCTCCAATATAATTGACAGGTGAATTGAACTTACCCCACTTTTGCAGCCACCCATCATCGATGTGTGCAACCGGCATTTCGACAAGCCCCCCGTTTTCATCAAGAGAAGCCATCTCGATCTTGCCAAGGCCGAAAGCAGAAAACATTTCTTGTGCCAGTTTTAATCTTTCATTTTTATCGCTGATGTTATTTTTGTTAAAATAATCGGTTAAAGCCTTGGAAAAAATATCTTCACTCGTTTCATATAGAATTTTCGTTCCGTTAACTATATCCCTGGCATCAATTGCTAACTGTGTAAAAAGAGTAGCGTAATGGTGACAATGTAGTACAGTTAGGATATCGTTAACGTAATTGCGGCATCTGTCATTGTCAAAATGCTTATCTAAAACCAGGCTCACCAGGTTGACCCTCCTTATGAAAGTTTATCGATATCTTTCCCCAGTATTTCACTGGCTGCTTTTTTAAAAGTATCGATTAATTCAGGTGTATCTTCTTCTTGAACTGCCTTGACTCTTGGTATCCCCGTTTTTACTGCTAGCCTGAGCCGCCCTTTAAAACCGGCTTTTTTTGTGACGATTTCATAAATTTCGTCCAATTTAGCTCCCATTTTATACCTCCTTTTGTAAAGAAAGGTTGGAAATGTTTTGCTTGATTATGTCGACTAAAATCATGGTACTTATTTGTTATTAAGTTTACGGATTTGTATCAGTGTTTTAAGATACCATCGCTTCTTCAAAAGTATCGATTACACTGGGAAGTACAACGTTCAATAGCATGCCTAGTTGTAACTCTGTCTTATCCAGTACCATGGCCCACTGGTAGTCTGCAAGGGGGATGACTACTACCATCTTGTCGTCAACTAAATCCAACAAATAATATCTGTTCAACTCGGGAAGATCGGAACCCTTCAGCGATGATTCGAGATTACCTGTAACTGTGTTTAAAAGTGCACAGGCTTTGGGTCGAGTCTTATAACCAAGGATGCTTTGGCCATCTGATGAAGACCATATGTCTGTTGATAATAAGGCCGGTCCTAGATCTTCTTTCAATCCATCAATGGCTGTCTTTAACATTTTGAGATTCATAAACTTCCTCCTTTCTAAATCATTTTTATGAAATTTTAGCCTGGAAATTTTTCAAGGAATGTTGCAGGTTGTAGAAAAGCACGCTAGTGGTTGCATAAATATATATTCAAATGTTTTTGATCAAAAAATCCCTCCTTCTTGTAGAGGGACCAACAAAGGAAAAATATTAAATACTGTTTCGGCTGCCAGGCTGTCATGGCTTTTCTCATGCTGTAGACCCTTGGCTTTGCGAGCCTGCCTTTCGACAGGTGTGCCTTTGTCGGCCAGATAATATTTTTATAGCACTTTTCTTCTTAATGGAATACTCTGCTATTTATAAGCATTCTATTAAATTCTTTCTTAGCTTTTCTAATATATACATCATTTATGCTTTTCTGTCAATACTATGAAAAAGGAGCACTTAATAACTTTGTTTATAGTTCTCCCTTAAGACCTAAGTTTTCCGCTTCAGCCTGCATGCCTTTAATGGTTTCTTCTATTACCTCGCTTAAGTCCATTTCCAGGAGAGCTGCACCTTCTTCAATAATGCTGCGGTTAACCCCGGCAGCAAAACTTTTTTGTTTAAATTTTTTCTTAACTGATTTAGGGGTTAAGTCCATTATGCTTTTATTGGGCCGCATGAGGACAGTAGCCACGATTAAGCCCGTAAGTTCATCTATTGTGTACAGAACCTTTTCCATTCTTTCTACCGGTTCAACATCGGTGCAGATTTTCCAACCATGGCTTATTACTGCCCTGATGTAATCTTCCGGCCAA
>SKZS01000053.1 GCA_007127255.1 Syntrophomonadaceae bacterium
TATTCAAAGAAAGAGCTGGCAGAGCGGCTTGGAGTGCAGAGGACTTCGCTCAGCCGTGAATTAAATAAAATGCGTCGAGATGGGCTGCTGGACTACGATGCCAGAACAATAACCCTGAAAAAAATTGATGCTGATAATAAATAACTTTGTATGAAATTGATCAATATAGCATGGTGGTTTTAAAAATTATTGAAGTTGGGGGGCTGAAGATGGTTGCTATAAAGTTTTTTGTTACAGCTCTTTTAATACCTTATTTTTAATCTATTTATAGCCCAATACTGCTCAGACTCCGAACCTGGCAGCGAAACGATTGCAGCCATTAACTCAGACTGAAAAAAATCCAAACTTACAGTTCAAGAAAAAGTGAGAAAGAATTTTGCCATCTTGTTAATTTATTGATGCTGTTTATTCCTTTATTAACGTTTGACATCTTTTGCCAAAACCAGGGCTTCACCATGGCAGATTGTTTCACCGATAGAATTTGTACATATTGTTTCAAGGTTTACCAGGTGTTTTTCAGGCCGCAGCCGGGTTATTTTAACGGTAGCAGTCAGGGTTTCGTTATAATAACCTTTGCCGGTAAAGGCCATCAGTTGCTTTAAGTAATTTGTCCCAAAGCCGGGCAATTCAGTCCCGAGTAAATACGAAAACAGCCCGCCGATTAAAGGTTCGGGAATCGGGTGTTTTCCGGCTTCACCCGGCTGATAATTTTCCCCGGAGAGTTTCATGAAGAGCTTTCGGTCGCCTTCGCTAAAGGTACGGCTGCAGGATGCGCTCATGCCTAATTCAAGGTTTTTCATGATAAGCCCTCCCATTTAACCAGGGTTTCCCCGTCAAGTCCAGAATTTCCGCACGGCCTGAGCATTTGGACTTTCATTTTTATAGTTTCCTTTTCCGGATCCAGTGAGATAATTTCGACCCGGTAGCGAACAGTTTCGTTGGCAGTAGTGCCGCTGGGGAACATCATCTGGTGGGAAAGCTGGACAGATCCGGGAAATAAATTTTGTAGGAAACCCTTTAATCCGGTATAAAGCAGCATGCCGTGAGCGACAGTGGCCCCGAAGTGGGTTTTGGCTGCAAAGTCCGGGTTAACATGAATGGGGTTGTCATCGCCGCTTAATGCGGCGAAATCATTGAAGTCATCCTGGCTAAAGCAGCGCTCTGTTTCGTAAACATTGCCTTTTTTAATTTCTTTTCCTGTAAGATTGGGTTCTTTCATTTTTTACCGCCCCGCGTGTAGTCTTATTTGTAAGAATGTTATAATTATAATTAAGTTGTATTTTTAACAGCATGCCCATTCTGATTAACCTGCCAAAGGAGGATTAACATGCAAAAAGTACTGGGGGTATCCGGTTCAATGAGAGACAAAGGAAATACCGAGTTTTTAACCGGTTATGCCCTATCTCAATTTGATGAAAGCAGGTTCAGTTCCGAGTTAATCCCGCTTAAAGATTTAACGATCAAGCCCTGTGAGGGTTGCTACAGCTGCATGGAAGCAAAAAAGTGTATTATTGATGACGATGACTTTGAGTTCGTTTTTAACAAGATGGCTGAAGCTGATGGTTTAATAATTGGTTCCCCGGTATATTTTAGTGCAGTTCATCCCCAACTTATGTCACTGCTCGATAGAGCAGGCTTTGTCCGCATCTGGAGCGGAGAGCGTTTTTCCGGCAAAGTGGGAGGGCCGATAACCGTTGCCCGGCGGGCCGGGCAGAATATGGCCTTCGCACAATTATTAATGTGGTTTTTTATTAATGATATCATTGTCCCGGGTTCAAGCTACTGGACCATATCTGTTGCGGGTGCCAAAGCCGCCCGAGATGCTGAAGATGATCAGGAAGCGCAGCTCCATATTTCTCATTTTGTAAATAATATGAGTAAAGTGATGACTGCCCTTAAGTAAAAAATTAAGTTTTTTTCATTATGGTTGCCTGTCCGTCAATAACAATTTCTCCTGCCTGGTTAACCGCTTCAGTTTTAAGCTTGGCAATATATTTTTCTTTAATTAATTCAATTACTTCAACTTTTGCGGTAATAGTATCACCTATGAAGACCGGTGCCCGAAACTTCAGGTTTTGCTCCATGTAAATAGTATTTTTACCAGGTAGTGCAGTGCCCAGCAGTGTGGAAATCAGGCTTGCGCTAAGCATGCCGTGTGCGATTCTCTTTTTGAAAGGTGATTTAGCAGCAAATTCATGGTCAACATGCAGAGGGTTAAAGTCACCGCAGATGCCGGCAAAGTTATAGACATCAGTTTCAGATATTGTCTTGCTTATTTCGGCGCTATCACCGATTTTTAACGCAGAGTAGGAAATATCAGCAATCACAATTAAATACCTCCGGCAGTAATATATTTTTACTTAATCAGGAGCAATGCCTTTAAGAATAAACTCCCTGATTGTCTCCAGTTTTTGTTCATCAGGCAGTTTTTCTTCCCACAGCGGCCAGCGCATACCGGTAAAAATACTAATTCCCATTAAACAGAACGCCAGTGCTTCCGGGTCCATTTGCTTAATTTGTTTTTTTTCCATTGCCGTTTCCAGGTGTTCAGCATAGCCTTTGCTAAAATTTGTATAGTGCCATTTAAAAATTTCAATATCTACAAACTCCGCTTCCCTGATCAGGGCATACAGGCTTGGATGTTCCAGGCAGTAGCGAAAGAAGGCCTTAATTCCTTCTACTTCTGCTTCTTTTCTATCAGGTATATCCTTGATGGCAATCTGAATATACTTGCGGACGTCATGGTGGATATGATAAATTAATTCCCGAAAGATATCTTTTTTGCCCCGAAAATAGAGGTAAAAGGTGCCCATGGCTACTCCTGCCTGTTCGGTGATAGCATAAATAGAGGTTTCATGATAACCTTTATCACCAATAATAACTTCGGCAGCTTTTAGCAGTTTATCAAAGGTTGCCTGTCCGCGTCTCGTTTTAGGCAGGCTGACTCCTTCAAAATTATTTCTTTTTATATCTTTTTCTAGGTCCATATATCCACCTTTATTCTATTCACAGTAAAATTTAATCAAAGTTTATTCGATCGCTGTCTTGTAGTCAAATAATGTTATCCCACTGCCTGAGCAGTAAATGTTTAAGCATTGCCCCATTGCAGTATTGTTGAACCCCAGGTGTATCCTGTTCCGGCGGCCAGCAGGGCAACGATAGCGCCATCTTTTAGCAGGCCTCTCTTTTCAGCTTCGCAAAGGGCAATAATTTGATCGGCTGCCTGAATATGTCCATAGTCTTCGAGGTAAAAGCTTTGATTTTCATTAAGACCAAATTCATGGAGTATGCTTTCATAAAGGGATCTTTTGAAATGAATCGGAGCTAAAAAATCAAGATCTGCAAGGCTTTTCCCGCTTTTTAACAGGGCTGTTTTAACTACATTTATAAAGTTGTCAAAGGTTATCGGATCCAGGTGTTCTTTCATTTCATCCGAGTCAATTACTTCCAGTTTTCCCGAATCAGGATTGCAAGAAAGCTGTGAGACGGGATTGACCGAACCACCGTCAAGTACTTTAACATGTTTGCTAAAAAAGCCGGCGGTGATGTTATGGGTTTCCAAGACCACGTTTTTTTCAACACCTTTTTGCAGCAAAACTGCAGCTCCGCCATCACCAAAATTATACATAAAGCGAACCCTTGGATTATTATAGTCAATAAGGTGTGATTCCTTGCTGCCCATGGTTAGCAAAACGTTGTTCATGCTGTCGTCATCG
Source organism: Syntrophomonadaceae bacterium (assembly GCA_007127255.1). Lineage (GTDB taxonomy): Bacteria > Bacillota > Dethiobacteria > DTU022 > DTU022 > T3SED10-7. The sequence continues at coordinate 3,717 of SKZS01000053.1, forward strand.
AGCATAAGGCCTTTAGCCATGCGTAGGGCAACGGTAAAGCCGGCACAAAGGGAATAAATTTCTGTAGCAAAGGCTTTTTCAGCGCCCAATTCGTACTGAATTTTACAGGCGCAGGACCAGACCGGATAATCCTTGTACTGGCTGCCGAAAAAGATAACAGCATCTAAATTTTTCGGATCAAAGTCTATCTTTTTCAGGGCTGTCCGGGCTGCAGCAAGGGCCATATCCGAAACATGCTCATCCGGAGCAGCGACATGTTTTTGCTTCAGGCCCATTTTCTCCTTTATTATATCCAGGGGAATGTCCGTTTTCCGGGCTAAATCAGCGCTGGTCATAATTGTTTCGGGTAGGTAAACGCCCAGACTGGTTAACCCGATCGGTATCCTTGATGAATGTGTCATGGTAATTACTCCTTGTAGTGCATAATTAATAGAATCTTACTGACAGCCTGTTTGTCTCTGGTTTTAGGTTATTCTAGGCGGCTATTTTGCGTTTTCGCCATTTCTCCTCAAGTTGCAAATAGGTGCCTACCAAACCCTTGGGCATGTAAAGCACAACCAGGACATAAATTGCCCCGAAGAACAGAAGCCATCGTGAAAAGATTTCATGAATGCCACGTAATTCAAGCAGGTAATTCTGAGCCAACTGCACAAATGCGGTGCCGAAGATTGCTCCGTACAGTGTTCCCGTTCCACCGACAATTGTGTACAAAAGCGCATTAAGAGTGCTCTGAACAGTAAGTAGTTCCGTGTTGGCAAAACGGGTCAGAAGAGCAAACATTATTCCGGCTGCAGCAGAAGCCATCCCTGCTATAACCAGGGCAATTAGTTTATATTTCTTTGTATCGTAACCTAAAAATTTAGCTCTTTGATCGTTGTCGCGAATAGCTTGCAAGACTCGCCCTGTCGGCGAATTAACGAACTGTCTTAAAATCAGGGTCATGGCAATCAAGAACAAAAGGGCGTAATAATACATCATCACCCGGTCCTGAAACATGAGCGGTACTCTGAAAGTCAGACCATCAGCTCCCTGCGTATACTCGCGCAGGGTTTCAGCACTGTGACGACCGATTTCACCGAAAGCTAGTGTAATCATGGCGCAGGCAATAACACCCGTAAAACCTGATCCCCTAAAAGCAAATTGACCCATTATATATGCCACTATAGCTGCGAAGACCATTGAAACCAGGACTGCAAGTAGTAAAATGTCCAGGGTTGCACCCATGCGGGAAAACATAATGCCGGCGATATAGGTGCCACCACCAAAAAATAGGGCATGGCCAAGGTTGATGATACCTGTATAACCTCTTAAAATATCATAACTCATGCCGAATATTGCCAGTATATAAATCCGGCTTAAAAGAGTTGTAGTGGTCAGGCCTGTTATATGAGGTATAATTAGAATAAGTACCGCAAAAAGGCCGAGAAATAGCCACATGCCTGGGCCAAGCGCTGGTTTTTTGCGTAGAATATTTGTCAGCATAGGCATTAGTTTCTCACCGCCATTCCAAATAAGCCTTCAGGTTTTAAAGTAAGAACCAGCAGTAATAAAAGCACGGTTGTATAAACAGTTAGAGGCGGGTAAAACCAGGATACAAAGGCTACGGTTAAGCCGATAATTATACTGCCTACAGCCGAACCATAAAATGAGCCCATACCGCCTAAGATAATTACAATAAAAGCAAGGATTTGATTATTAATACCCATTCCGGACCAGACACTGCCGACAAGAGGGACATAAAGGGCGCCGCCAAGGGCAGCCAGAGCCGCTCCTCCGGCAAATACACCTGCAAAATACACTTTGATATTGATGCCCAGGGCTTGCACCATGTCAGGTGACTGGATTCCGGCACGCATAACCATACCTACCTTTGTTCTGTTAACAAGGTAGTTAATGGCTATAGCTACCAGTATGCCGATAATAATAAGGAATATCCTGTACTGGGAGATGATTACTGCACCTATAACCCAGGTTCCATCCATAAATTCCGGTCTGGAAGCCGGGATCGGGTTTGGCCCCCAAAAAAGCCGGGCCATATCGGTAAAAACAACTCCCAAGCCGAGCGTAATCAAAATTTGTGCCGTTACATTACCGTAAACCGGACGAATAAACAATCTTTCAAAAATCAGTCCCATTATAAATCCGGCTGCAACAGCAGCAATAATAGCGATTGGAAAACTGCCGGTCATGCTGAAAATCCAGATGCTTACATAGCCTCCCCAGATAAACAGAACACCGTGTGTGAAGTTAACGACACCAAGGAGTCCCAAAATAATAGACAATCCGGCAGCCATTAAAAAAATTAGGGCCCCTTCAGCTAACCCGTTTATCAAAAGCATTAGAAATATGTGCAAGACTTAACCACCACCTCTGCGATTTTGCGATAATCTCAAGCTGTTACAAAGCCCAGGTGTTTTCTCTGGAGTTCCTCGTCATCCATAAGTTCTTTCATCGTGCCGTCTAAGACAGTTTGCCCTTCAGCGATAATATAAAAACGATCGCCAACAGCACAGGCCATTTCAAAGTTTTGCTCAACAAGGACAATTGTTTTTTTCTGCTTAAAGGTAAGCAGGGTATCCCGGACTTTTTCTACGATAATAGGGGCCAGTCCCTTGCTTGGCTCATCGATTAAAATAATTTTGTTGTCATTAACAAGGGCCCTCGCGATAGAAAGCATTTGCCGCTGCCCACCGCTTAATGTGGAGGCAAACCTCTTATAGGATTCTTTCAGGTCGGTGAAAAGTTCCAGCACATGATCCCGCCTGTCAAGGGTCTCTTGATCTTCCTGCAACATTGCAATCAGCAGGTTTTCTTCGACTGTCAAAGCATCAAAAATGCCGTAATCTTCAGGGACAAAACCTATGCCCTGGCGAACCGTATTATAAGGAGGCATCGCTGTTAAATCTACGTTGTCAAGAATTATTTTGCCACCGCTGGCAGGTACCAGGCCGATTATAGTGCGCAGGGTTGTCGTTTTTCCTGCCCCGTTTCGCCCTAGTATAACTACAGCTTCACCGGGGTAAACTTCCAGTGATACACCCTGCAGGATATGGAAAGGACCAATAAATGAAGATACATTATCAAGTTTAAGCAGTGGATTCATTGAGAATGCCTCCTCCGAGGTAAGCTTTTAGAACGTCGGGGTTTTCTGATACTTCGGCGGCAGTTCCCTCTGTAAGGACAGAACCGTTAACCAGAACAATAACCGTATCGGATAATTTCGTAACCAGGTCCATCTTATGTTCTATCAGTAGGATTGTGTTTTGTTGTTCTTTCTTGGTTTTTTCAAGAAGTTCAAACATAGCGGGAACTTCTTCCAGGGCCATTCCTGCTGTTGGTTCATCGAGAAGGAGAACATCAGGTTTCATGGCCAATACCATGGCCAGTTCCAGTTTGCGCTGTTCTCCGTGGTTCAGGCTTGATGCCGGGGAATTCATTTTGTCATCAAGCAGAACCTGTTCCAGTAAAGCTGAGGCTTCTTCTTGCAGTGCCGGAAATTTTTTATATGACGTAAAAATTTTGTAACCGGTTTTTTCTCTTGACTGCAGGGCTAACCGAACATTTTCATGGACAGTTAAGTTTGGAAAGACATTGGTTAACTGAAAAGAACGCCCGATGCCCATGGCCACTCTTTGCATAGGGGACAGACTTGTTATGTCTGCCCCCTTAAAATATACGATTCCTTCAGTTGGCTGCAGCAGGCCGCTGATGAGATTGAAAAGGGTGGTTTTTCCGGCGCCGTTTGGCCCGATAATCGTAGTAAACAGGCCTTTTTTTACCGAGATGCTTACATCATCAACTGCTTTAAGGCCTCCAAAATTAATGGTTAGATTTTTTGTCTCAATCAGCGTTTCTGACATTACAGCAACTCCCATCTTATTTGTTTAGACTCTCTTTTTACCGTGGAGCGTCCTCAGGCACGGTAACAGGTGGCATCAGGTCTTCAGCAGGGATTACACTTTCAAGGACAGGTACCGGATGATCGTCCCCTTCCTCGAGAAAAATTTCGAATAGCGGCTGCATGGCCTGGTGGTCTTCTTCTCTGAACCAGCGCATGCCTGTTGGAGAGTCAAATTCCATGCCGCGCAAAGTTTCGATTAGAACCTCGCTATCAGTATCTCCACCTGTCTTTTCCAGGGCAGTTACTAAAGCGGCAGCGCATGCCATGCCACCGGAAGTGAAGATATCGGGAGGTGAATCGTATCTTGCAAAATGCTCTTCAATGAGCCAGTCATTCATGGGATTGGAAGGGGGCACTGTATGATAGTAAACAGTGAAACCGTGCATGCCTACTACATCGTGCATCATACGCAGGGCTGCAATTTCAGGTGCCCCGGTTGAAATAGTAATTCCTGCACCCTGGACATCCAGTTCGGCCAACTGGCCCCAGGGGTTGTTTGCCCCGGCCCAGACGACAAAGAGGTAATCAGGGTCGGCTTCCATAATGCGTAGAATGTAAGAAGTAAAGTCGGTAGCATCAGCTGGTGGGAATTCTTGGATTACAATTTCTGCTCCCCTGGCTTCTGCCTCAGGCACAAAGGGATCGACTCCGGCCCGACCGAAAGCTGTATCCGGTGCCAGGGTAGCAATCCTGGTGCCCTCTGAAGCGATAACTTCGGCCATGGCAATAGCGTCCTGTGCTGTATTTCTGCCGGTGCGGAATATATAGCGGTTCCAGAATTCTCCTGTAATAACATCAGCCGCTGCCGGTTCATAGATTATAACCGTTTCGAATTCTTCGGCTATCGGTGATATTGCCAGGGCATCGGCAGATGAGGTTACCCCTACCATTACTTCAACTTCGTCCTGGTCCAGCAGTTTGGTTGCTCTTTCCCTGGCTACATCGGGAACCGTGGTGGTATCTTCCCAGATTACCTCGAGCGGTCTGCCGGCTACCACGTAAGTACCATCTGTCATATACTCGAGGCCCAGTTCGAAACCTTTTTGGAACTGGTTGCCGTAGTCTTCGAGCACACCGCTTAAGGAAGTCAGCGCGCCGATTTTAATCGGCTCACCAAGTTCTTCATCAGGAGCTTCCTCATCGATGGGTTCTTCGTCATCAACTGGTGCGACTTCTTCTTCGGCACACCCTACAACTAATAAAGCTAACATTAAAACTACCAGCAAAACAAACTTAAAATAATACGATCTCATATTTACCCTCCTTAAATTTTAAATCGAGCAAGCTTGCTTTCGATTAATAACTTAAGCTGCAACCCCCTTTCTTTTTTTAAATATTACAAGCAATAAAGTTTCCAATTCGCGGCTTATTGCGGCAATGATCTTTTTATAATTTTACCCGCCGGTGATTTAGGCAGCGAATCTTCAATGAATACTTCCCTGGGAACCTTGTAGCGGGCAAGATGTGTTTTGCTATGTTCAATTAACTCATCAGGGTCAACCTTGTAACCTTTGTTCAGTACTACATAAGCTCGCCCGACTTCACCCCATTTCTCATGAGGTATGCCCACAACCGCAGCTTCGGCAACAGCCTTATGTTTGTAAAGCGCAGACTCAACTTCAAATGGATAGACGTCCTCGCCTCCGCTAATAAACATGTCTTTTTTGCGATCTACTATGTAAAAGAAACCATCCTTGTCTTGGCGAACCAGATCGCCGGTAAAGAGCCAGCCGTCTTTGATTGTTTCTGCGGTTGCCTGTGGGTTGTTCCAGTATCCGGAAAAAAGGTGCGGTCCTTTAATGGCCAGCTCGCCGATTTCACCCGGGGAGACCGCGGTACCTTCTTCATTGACTGATTTTGCCCGGCCATAAAAGACAGCTTTGCCTACAGAACCGATTTTTTCTTTGATCATGTTATCGGCAAGTGCAAAACAGTTTGGGCCTGCTTCAGTTAAGCCATAACCCTGTTTAAAGGGAAGGCCTCTTTCCCAGTAAAGGTGATAAAGAATCTCCGGGCAGGGGCTTCCTCCTGTAATACAAAACCGGACTGCAGAGAAATCTGCTGCCTCAAAGTTTTCTGTATCTGCCAGCAATTGGTACATGGTTGGAACCATAAACATTATTGTGCCTTGTTCTTGTTGAAGCAATTTTAAGTACTCTTCTGCATCAAAACTTTTCATAATAACTACTGTGCCACCTAGTTTAATAAGAGGCAGGGTAAAGACATTGAGTCCACCTGTATGGAAGAAAGGCATAGCCATTACCACAACGTCGTCGGGGTTGAGTCCCCAGCTGATGATTGTATTCAGGGCGTTCCAGGTAACCATGCGGTGTGAAAGCATAGCTCCTTTCGGACTGCCGGTGGTTCCCCCGGTGTAAAGAAGCAGCCAGGGATTTTCCGGGTCATTATCCAGGGCAGAAGCGGTAAGAATGTCGTAATTCTGTTTTTTAGTGGCTTGCACAGCGTCTTCAATTGGTATAAGGACAGTTCCTGTTTTTTCTGCATTTAAAGCTTCAGCCGTAGAGGCCCATTCATGTCCGTAAAAAAGAATTCTCGGAGAAGCATCTTCAAGAATGCCTGATAGTTCTGCAGATGATAACCGGTAGTTGAGTGGTAGCAAAACTGCCCCTAAACGGGGCAGTGCAAAAAGTAGTTCAATATGAAACAAGCTGTTGAAGTCAAGAATGGCGACCCGCTCGCCTTTCTTAAGATCAAAGCTTTTTAAATAAGCAGTCATGGCACTGGCATTTTGATTTAATTCGCGATAGTTAACCCGTTGCCCGCTATCGGCTTCCAGCAGGGCAGTTTTAGCAGGGCTTAATTCAGAGCGCTTTACCAGCCAATCGTTTAACATAGGGAACCTCCGCAATCGATCAAACCTAATACCTGAATCGCCTATCAGTTTTTGCAAACAAATAATATCATGGGAATATTGCAAAAGTCAAGCGCATTTTACACTAAAGGGATTCTTCAGACTTGTCGGAAATATTAATTTATTGACACGGATCTATTGCCTTCTGTGCTGCACTTCTATTTTTATAACTGGCACTATTGTGTAGCTTGGTTAGCCTATGCTTTTAGCTTCAGTTAAGGGTTAATAATAGTTTGCCAGTGTCTTATAATTGCCATACATTTTGTTAATAAACAAAAATTACCGGCAGGATTCTAATTGTTGTTTTCAGCAAGCAGTTTTTTTAAAATTTTGCCAACACTACTTTTTGGGATGCTGTCAACAAAGACAACTTCTCGCGGAAGCTTGTAGCGGGCCATCTTGTCCCCCAGGTACTTTTTTATATCCTCGGGTTCTGGGTTTCCTCCCTGCTTTAAAACAATATAAGCCTTGCCGGTTTCACCCCATTTTTCATCGGGAATTCCAATTACGGCAGCTTCCTGAACCTGGGGGTGAGCTTCAATTATTTTTTCCACCTCGACAGGAAATACATTTTCGCCTCCGCTTATATACATATCCTTTTTACGATCGACAATATAATAAAAGCCGTCCTCGTCTTGTTTGGCTATATCGCCGGTATGCACCCAGCCATCCCTGAGAGTGTTTTTTGTTTCTTCAGGCTTATTCCAATAGCCGGAGAAAGTAACCGGTCCTCCTAAGAGTAATTCACCGAGCTGGCCGGGCTTTTTTTCCTTTCCGTCTTCTCCGACTATACGCGCCTGGCAGTATATAAAAGGTCTGCCCACTGACTGGCATTTGTCTTTTACTTCTTTCCAGCTCAGGGAAGACCAGGGCATGTAAAGATTATTTGGTCCGCCTTCCGTAATGCCGTAGCCCTGGACAAATTTAATTCCCTTTTCCCAGTAGGGTTCCATAACTGATACCGGGCAGGGCGCGGCTCCGGACATAACGAACTGTAGAGAAGAAAGATCTGTTTTCTCAAAGCTATCCTGGGAGGAAATCATGCGGAACATTGTTGCTGCAGCAAAAAGAAATGAACATTTCTTTTCTTCAACCTGTCTCAGGGTTAATTCCGGGTCAAATGTCGGATTAATAAGGACCTGGCCGCCGGCAAATATGGTAGGCAGAGCAACCAGGTTCCAGCCTCCGGTATGAAAAAAAGGCAGAAGGCTGGGCACTATGGTTTTAGGACCCAACTGCCAGCTAATTGTTTCACTGAGCATATTGAAAAAAACTGCGCGGTTTGAAATGACGGCTGCTTTAGGTGGGCCTGTCGTTCCTCCTGTAAAAAGAAGCATTAGGGGATCTTCAGGCTGGATGTCAACAGGGTTGTTAAAGCGGCCCAAATTATTTTCCAGGATTGAATTATAACTTTCCGCTTCCGACTCTAATTGAGCCTGTTCTATTTTTAGAACAATCAATTTTTCAACGGTACTGTTTTTTAGGGCTGAAGCAATTTCTTCAAATATCTCTTCGTAGACCAGGAGCCGTGGTTGTGTCTGGGTCAGCATGCCAGATAATTCCTCTGCAGATAACCTGACATTGAGAGGAACTAGTATTATACCTGTTTTCAATGCTGCAAAGAAAAAATCAATATATTCAACGCAGTTTCGGGCCAGCACTGCCATCCTGTCTCCTTTTTGCAGACCGGCTTCTTCGGTAAGATATGCTGCGAGGGCCGAAGCCCTCTGGTTAAGTTCATAATAGCTGTATTCGCGGTTCCGATCTGATTCATACAAAACCGGCCAATCAGGAGAAAACAAAGCTCTTCGCTCCAAAAAATCAAGGGTCTGGTTCCAGTTGAATGTCATTTTTAATCCCCGCCTTTGTTGCTGATAAAATAAACCTGAAGAGTGACTCAGGTGTGATTTATAGTAAATATTCTATACTGTTTGTAAAATTCCTGCTAAGGAAATACATGGCTTATGCGCAGCTGACAGTATTATCAAATATAAGCTAATGAAGAAAAATGCAGGTTTTAAAGATTCAACTCTTGGTGACTGCGTATATTCAAAGCAAAGCAATTAGTTGACAGGGTTTAAAAAAAGCAAATATAATTTAGTAAATGAAACTGTATAACCAGCTGCTATAAGGGAGGTAAAAGAATGGCTATTTCCAAGAGTAGTGTCAAGATCGAAAATGGAGAAACGATTAGCTACCGGAAATCAGGGCAAGGAGAAAAGACCCTTTTGCTTATTCATGGAAACATGACCTCATCAAAACACTGGGAGCCTTTGTTAAAAAAGATTCCGCCGGAGAATACAGCTTATGCAGTTGATATGCGTGGGCTTGGTGATTCCAGTTATAAGCAACCGATTGATTCGCTGGCCGACTTTGCTGAAGACATGTTAATGTTTTCTCGCAGCCTGGGTCTTAACAAGTTTACTCCCCTGGGCTGGTCAACGGGTGGCGGCGTGGCAATGCTCCTGGCTGCTGAACATCCTGAACTGGTTGAAAAAATGGTGTTAATCGAAACTGTTTCCTACCAGGGGTATCCAATATACCGCAAGAATGAGAAGGGAGAACCGATCGTCGGTCAATATTACGGCAGCAAGGAGGAAATGGCAGCCGATCCGGTCCAGGTTGCCCCGGTCGCGGCTGCCCTTGAGGCCGGAAATTCTGATTTTATTAAATATCTCTGGGATCAATTAATTTACGTAGTCAACAAGCCTGATCCTGAGGAATATAAAGAAAATATAGCAGCGACCATGAAGCAGCGAAATCTTGTCGATCTGGATTGGGCCCTCGCCTCTTTTAACATTGGGCACACCCATAACGGTGTTGCTGAAGGTAACGGCCTGGTTGATAAAATAAACTGTCCCGTTTTAGCTTTCTGGGGCGAAAATGATCTTGTTGTGACCCGCAACATGGTTGAAGAAACGGTAGAGGCCATTGGTAGTAATGCCCGGATGGTAATACTGGAAAATTGTGGCCATTCGCCTTTAACCGATGCCCTCGATAAAATGTGGCACGAAATATCTAAATTTATGGGGTGAAGATAATGCCGAAAAAGAATATTAACAAAATTGAGATTAACTATGAACTTGACGGTTCCGGTGAAGAGGTCCTTGTTTTCCTTAACGGGATTATGATGAGTACGGTTAGCTGGACAGCACATGTTCCGTTTTTTACCGCAAATGGGCTTCGTGTTTTAAGGGTTGATTTTCGTGACCAGGGGCAATCCGGCCGGGCTAAAGAACCATATACAATTGATCAGCATGTAGAAGACCTTCAGCAATTAGTGGAATCGCTTCAGGTCCGGCGAATTCATCTGCATGGTATATCTTACGGAGGTCAGGTAGCCCTGCTTTTTGCTCTTAAATATCCAGATATGGTGCAGTCCCTGATTATAGCTAATACCGTTCCCCGCCTGACCAAGTATTTGCGCGGCATTGGAGACGCCTGGGATGAAGCGGCTAAGCTTAAAGACGGTCGAAATTTCTTCCGGATCATAGCCCCGTCAATTTATTCAAACCTCTTCTTTGAATCTAACCCAGAATTTCTTAAAGAACGTGAAGACATGCTTGCCAACCTATTAGATGAGGGTTGGTTTGATGCTTACCTGCGCCTTTCATCAAGTAACAGTGATCTTAACCTGCTTGACCGCCTTTACGAAATAAAGGCTCCGACTTTGCTGGTTGCCGCTGATCGTGATGCCGTAACGCCTATTGAAGAAATGCGTGCAATGAGAGATCGAATTAATGGTTCCAGGTTTGTCCTGATTCCAGATAGCGGGCATGTCTCCTGTTATGAAAAGATGGACGAATATAACCTGCTTATCCTGGGTTTCATTGCCCTGATCAGGGCAAAAACAAATATACAATAAGTTAAAAAGGTGTCAGACACCTTTTTAACTTATCTGATGACAGTGGTTGCAGAAACGGAGGTGGTAATATTACGCCTGCAGAGGAAGCTTATTATTGAGCTGGGGCAGAATAATCCTAATTTTATGGTAGACCTGCTGCAAATTATATCTGACCGAA
>SKZS01000103.1 GCA_007127255.1 Syntrophomonadaceae bacterium
GATAAGGACATTAAAGGTTCTTTACGAAAACTTGGCGATGCCTTGTAACACTCAACTTATATATTACCGCTGAACATGATTATCAAGTTAGAAACTGGTATAATAAGGTTCTTAACTTTAATCTCATACTTTCAATTGAAGTTTTTATATACAGCAAGGCATTAGAAAGGATTGGTTTTAATGAAGAAGCGCTGGGATCTCAACAAACTTTATAAAAATTTTACTGATCAGGAATTTCTACAGGACCGGAAAAAGTTTACCGAACAGTTAAGCTCTCTGGAAAAATGGGATCCGGACATTTCAGGCGATAATATTGCAACAGCTGAAATGTTTATCCAAAATCTAACTGAATTATATGAAGTTTACACCAGGCTGTACGCTTACTCCATCCTGACCGTTAGTGTGGATGCCCGCAACGAAGAAGGCCTGAAAATAATCGAGGAGTTGGAAAAGGAGGCCACCCGGCTGACCGGGCCAAGGGTCAGATTTCAGATATGGTTAAGCGGCCTGAATAACTTGACAGACTTGATACAAAGTTCTGCTTTGCTGGAGGAGCATGCTTTTTTCCTGGAGGAGCTGGTTAAAAAAAGCCGCTACCTGTTATCAGAAAAAGAAGAAACGATTATTGCAGAACTGCAGCAAACCGGTTCTTCAGCCTGGACCAGGCTTCACGAAAAACTGACCTCCACCCTGATAGTCGAAGTGGAACTGGAAGGAAAAACAAAAAAGTTGCCCCTGCCCGAAGCCAGAAACCTGGCCTTTAAAAAAGACCCCCGGGTTCGCCAAAGCGGTTATAGCGCTGAATTAAAAGCATATGTGAAAATTGAAGAACCCGCAGCTGCCGCCCTGAACGGAATAAAAGGAGAAGTTCTGACCCTGTCTGAAAGGCGTGGTTTCCAGGATCCCCTGGAAGAAACACTTTTGAAATCCCGCATGGATCGGGAAACGCTGGAAACTATGCTGGAAGCAATGCGGGATTTTTTACCGCACTTCAGGGATTTTTATCAGGCCAAAGCACGTTTACTAAACAAGGGAGAAAGCCTGCCCTTCTATGATCTGTTTGCGCCGCTCGGTGAAGTAAAAATGGAATTCACCCTGGAGGAAGCCAGGGATTATATTATAAAAAATATCCGCAGCTTCAGCCCCGAAATGGCTCAGCTTTACCGGCAAGCTTTTTCTGAACACTGGATAGATACTGAACCCAGGGACGGCAAGAGAGGCGGCGCTTTTTGTTTGAACATCAGCCCGATAGGAGAAAGCCGGATCTTAAGTAATTTTACCGGAAGTTTTAATGATCTGACCATCCTGGCCCACGAATTGGGGCATGCTTATCATGGTCACTGTTTAAAAGGGGAAAGCATCTTAAATACTAATTACCCTATGCCCCTTGCCGAAACAGCTTCTATTTTCAGTGAAACCATCGTCACTAATGCGGCCATAAAAGAAGCGGATTCCGAACAGGCTTTTTCCATCCTGGAAAGCAGAATCAGCCAGGCAGGCCAGGTGATTGTTGATATCTACAGCCGCTATATATTTGAAAGCAATCTTTTCGCGCACAGGAAAAAAGCTTCCTTGAGTGTTGAAGAGTTAAAAGATCTTATGCTCCAGGCTCAAAAAGAAGCTTACGGTGAAGCCCTAAACCATGAGTATCTGCATCCCTATGCCTGGCTGAGTAAACCCCACTATTATTCAGCCGAAACCAATTTTTACAACTTCCCCTACGCTTTCGGCCTGTTATTTGGCCTCGGCATCTATAGCCTTTACCTGGAAAGGGGAGAAGCCTTCCTGCCGGATTACAATATGCTCCTTAAAGCTACGGGTCGCAATACCGCTGCCGAGGTGGCAAAAATGGCCAATATTGATCTCCATTCCCGCGATTTCTGGGATAAATCACTGGCCGTGATTAAAAAAGATATCGCAGATTTTTTGGAGCTGGCAAAAAAGCGATCGGTCTAACCGTTGCACTACGGCTTTATGTTAACAATTTTAAGTTTATGCCGATTTAAGCTGGTTGAAAATCCGGGCCATACATATTCTCATAGTGGGTGCCTTTCCAGCTTCCCCGGATTAGGGTCCAGCACAAAACGTGTTTCACGAAGAGCTATGGGCCGTACCTTTTTTAGAACAGTTTATCAAATTCATCAATCGTTATGGCAGGGGTTGAAGAGAAACTGATCCCGAACATGTTGCTCATGTCAGTAGAGGTTTTGACCACATTTTCTATGCTGGGAAATTCAACAATAAAGAGCAGATCGGTATCGCCAAGCAAAGCATAACCGGCCTTGAGAGACCCGCCATTATTTTGAATCAATTCCTTAGCCTTTTCGGTTCTGCCAGGGCTAATTTCTTTAAGTGAACCAGGGTTGTACTTGCCATACATCAGGTAAACAGCCATTTATATCCCTCCCTTTTTGTTTGCCGGCCAGAGATTAAAGCATCAGCTTAAGAACCTCTAACACAGTTAATTCATTATACAGCAAATTGCGACTATTGCCAACGCGCCGCGCTCCCCTTCTTATCCGAAAAAAAACCCAAATTGGCCAGCTAACAACCCGTGCATTTTGATATAATAAAAATGTTCATTTATAAATTGTAAAAACTTAAGGAGAAAAACGAATGACCGATTTAAAAGAAGTTCACAAGCAGGCTCGCCTTAAGCTAAAGGGAATCTGCCGGGTTTGCCCTGTTTGTGACGGAAGATCCTGTATCAGCGCTGTTCCCGGTATGGGGGGCAGGGGCAACAGGACTGGTTTTATACGGAATAAAGCCGCTTTTAATAAAATACTGCTTAACCTGCGCACAATACACCGCGCTGTTAATCCTGATACCGGTTATGATCTCTTTGGCCTCAAGCTGTCTATGCCGGTCCTTGGAGCGCCAATGTGTGAGACAACCTATAATTTCCTGGGAAATGTAGATGACTATCAGTTTATTGTCGACCAGGTAGAGGGTGCAGAAAGGGCAGCAACACTCGCCTTTACCGGAGATTCGCCTGACCCGCCCCTTTACGGTATGGGCCTGCAGGCTATCTATGAAAAAGCAGGAGGCAAAGGTATCCCCATTATTAAACCACGGGAACCGGCTGAAATAATTAAGCGAATAAAAATTGCTGAAAACAGCGGCGTCACCGCGGTTGGTATTGATATAGATGCTGCAGGATTTGAAAACCTTAATCGTGCTGACCAGCCGGTAGCGCCCCTTTCCGTTAAACAACTTGAATATATCACCGCCTCCACTACCCTTCCGGTAATATTGAAGGGAATAATGACTGCCGACGAAGCAGTAAAAGCAGCTGAGTGCGGAGCTGCGGGACTGGTGGTTTCTAACCACGGCGGCAGAGCGCTGGATTATACTCCCGGCACGGTGGAAGTCCTGCCTGAGATAGCTTCCGCAGTTAAGGGAGCACTTAAAATTTTTATTGACGGAGGCATCCGCTGTGGCGAGGATGTCCTTAAAGCCCTTGCCCTGGGAGCCGAGGCAGTACTGGTAGGGCGTCCCGTGGCTATAAGCGCTGTAGGCGGTGGCGCAGAAGGAGTGAACCTGTTATATCAACAATTTCATAGTGAATTAAAAAGAGCCATGCTCCTGACCGGCTGTGCGAATCTTTCAGCTATCGGACCGCATGTGATCAGAACAGTTAGTTAGGCTCAGCTATACTCTTAAATACTGCCCCCAATATACAAAGCATTCTCGCTGCGCTGCTTATATGTCGTTACTAATACTTGCTATCTCTATTCAGAGTTTTATATTCCCGCAATTTCTGACATCATGTCATAAATTGACATTGACACGACATTTCATATGCTTTATAGTTAAAGATAATCCTAGCAAGTAAGGGCAACCCTTCCGAAAGGAAGGTCCGCAAAGCCGAGGGTCTAAAGTTCGGAGACGAACCATGACAGCCAGGCTGCCGGTTATGGGTTTTTTTTATCCGGCGGACAAGAATCGTGTCATAACAAGAAGGAGGCGTACTGCTAAATGAGCAAACCAATTTTGATTGCATTTTTGGTAATACTTTTGGCGGGAAGTGGAGTAGTATTTGCCAACACTGAATTACCGGGTGATCTAGCTGGCTTCTATTCGCAATTTGTTGAAGAAAACGGCGATGAAAACGGTGACGAGAC